>DATHBC010000146.1:0-3316 GCA_035296345.1 Pyrinomonadaceae bacterium
TACCTGTATGCTTCGAAGATTTCCTGATATTTGGGGGTCAAATTGCCGACGGCTGCGGCGGGCGAGTTGATATAGCTTTTGTATAAATCGACCAGCGGCGTTTCCAGCCAGCGTTTTCCCTGCGCCTCGCGATTTAATTTATAAAGTCCGAGCTCCAGATAAAAATTCTCCAGCGGCTCCTGCGAGAAACGATAGCGCCAGTCAATCATCGTAAACAGCGGAAACCACGTGTAGCCGATGACCGGAACGCCGTCGGCGCGCAGGCGTTTTATCATCCCGACCGACGATTTGAGCCACTGCTCGCGGATTTCGTCCGTCCCGACGGCGCTGGTTTCGGTAATCATTATCGGCACTTGATAACGATTGTGAAAATCGCGAATCAAATCGACGAAACCGTTGCCTTCCGGCTCGATGTCGCGAAAAGCGATGCGCCCGCGCTTGTCCAGATAAATCTGCCTGGTCGACCACTGCGGGTAAAAATTCATGCCGACGACGTCCAGAGAGATTTTATTCGCCTGAATCTCGTCCAAATCGTTGAGCGACGCGCCGTTTCTGACCAGCCACGGAAAAAGCAGGTGGTCGTGCGTGATGCGACCTGAAATCAAATCGTAGCAGAGATAGCCGCGATGCGCCTCTTCATTGGCGAGCGACGCCAAATCTTCGCGCACGGTGCGCGTCAAGCCGGTCGCTTCGACGTGAACCATCATCGTTTCGGGGTCGATTTCTTTCAGGACGTTGACGGTGCGGATAATGCCTTTCGCCAGTTGCAGCATCACGCGGATATAACCGTTTTCGCCTTTCAGATACGGAGCCCAAAGCCCGCGCATGCCGCACATCAGCGCGTTGATAATCGGCTCGTTCAGAGGCGTGTACCATTTGATTAAGCCTTTGTAGCGGCGGGCAAATTCGGCGGCGTAGCGCGCGACATACTCCGGATAATCCTTGTTGACGAATTCTCGTTTCAGCCAGAATGGAGTGCCGTAATGCATCAAATCCAGAATCGGCGTGATTTTTAAATCTTCGACCAGATACGGGATAACTTCGTCCGTCCAGCGCCAGTCGAATTTGCCCGGTTCCGGCTCGACCTTATACCAGGGCACGCCCCAGCGCAGGGCGCGAAGCCCCAGCTCGCGCGCCAGAGCGAGGTCTTCGCGCCAGTGTTCGTAATGCCCCATCAGCTCGTATTCGTCCAGCGAACGGTGACCGGGACGCGTCTGCGGAACGAATGTGTCCTCGATGCCGGCTGCCCAGATAAAATCTTTGGCTTCTGATTTCAGTAAATCTGTCGTTATCAAACGAAAAATTCCTCTTTGTTGTGAATTGTTTAGCTTAAAATAGAAAAAAACTAAGGTTGGACTTTGATTCTGAAATCTTACGTTTGAATTTTGTAATTAGCAAACGCTCAGGTGAGTTTCAAAAACAAAATCGCAAAAATCTTTCGGTCAGACGATTATATTTTCCGTCAAGTTGCTAGTTAAAAACTTTTTCAGCGGTGCGGACACGGATTTTTTAAGCGAATAAAAACGCCGGTTTGCCCGGATAAATGCCGGCAAAAAAAGTTTCGCTTTCTCTTTACAAATACCTTTTTTACAAAACCGTCAGGCGCACCATATCAAACGCGGCTGAGCCGTTTTTAACGGACAGAGCGATTTTGCCCGAACCCGGCGGCGCTTCGAAGCTGCCGAGAGTTTCCGTCTCAAGACGCAAGACGATTTTATTTTCGATTTTCAGAAAACGAATCTGATGAAAAGCGTCCGGCGAAAAATTTTTCAGCAGGATGCGCGTTTCATCGCCGCCGGCTTTTAAAATCCACTTGTCGCCGTCGTTTTCAATCGAGAAAAAAGGCGTTTCAGCTTTTTCGTTAAATGCCGGATAAAACGCGAAACGGAAATTCTCGCCGAAAGCTTCCGGCAAGCGAAAATTTACCGCCAGCTCGAAATCATCCGATGCCGCTTCCTTGCAGAGAATCGTTTCGCCGCCCTCGCGGCTGGTCAATACCAGATTTTTCTCTGCGACGCGCGCCTCGCCGCCGGTTGAAATTTTTCGCCAGCCTCTTTTCTCAAAATCCGCGTCTTCAAACAAATCTTCGAAGCCTTCCGTCAGCGCAAAACCGGAAAAAGCCGCTTTCGTGTTTTCCGAAAAAAGGGAAATCTGCGGCGCGGCGGTTTCCAGGCTTTTCTCGAAACGAAGCGCGTTTTCGTCCAGCGAGATTTTCATTGAAAGATGGTCAATCTCGACGCGCAGAAGATGAAAAGCCTGGAAATCGAAATCTCCGGCAAGCGGGAAGCTTTCGATTCGCTCGACGCCGTTCTCATGCCAGAGGGCGCGCGCCTGATTTTCGTCCGGCGAAAGCTGAATTCTAAAAACGTCCCGTTCGCCGTTCTTTAAACAAACGCCGAACGCGCCCGCGTTTCCAATCGCTTTAATCCACGTTTCGCACAAAAAGCTTTTCGCCGTCGCCGCTCTCGACAGAATCTCGCTTTTTTCAGAAACTTCAGAAATGATTTGATTGTCTTCGACTCGCCAGCTGCCGGAAACAATCCGCCAGTTTTCCGGCGAAAGCGTCTCGAAAAAATCCAGAACTTTCGGTTTAAAAGGCGCGGGCTGCGGCGTGTGCGTCGCGCCGTCGATAAAAATCCGAGCGCCGCCCGCGAAATCCATCCGGTCAATCGCCAGCGCCCTGCCGCTTTCCGTCCAGCGATGATAAACGCAGTAAAGCTCGCGGTTATTCGCGCCGCGAACGGCGCAGTTATGTCCGGGACCGATGATTAAATCCGGTATGGTTCGCAGGATTGGAAAAACCTTTTCGCCGTCGGAAAACTGCGTCCATTCCGCGTCTCGCCGGATGTCGTCGGTGACGGCAAAGCTCACGCCGTAAGTTACGTTCTGCCAGTTGCCGCCGCTAAACATCTCGTAATAAACGCCTTTTCGCTTAAAGACGAACGCGCCTTCGACCGTGTGCCAGCGCACGCCGCCCTTTTCGCGGCGCTCGGGGTCGTAAACCTGCCAATCGTATCCGGCGCGCGTGACGGGGCGCGGCTTGCCTTCGAGCGTGAAAAAATCAATCATCCGGTCGACGACCGTTCCCGTGCCGATATGCGTGTGCTCCAGAAAATCGGTCGCGTAAAAAAGATAAAGCGCGCCGTCGGTATCTTCAAAAACGTGCGCGTCGATGGCGAAATCTTCCGTCGTCAAACGGTGACCGCTATCGACGAAACCGCCGTCCGGTCGGTCGGAAACCGCCACGCGAAGCTCCATCAGAGTCTCGTTGCCGACGCTGTAATAAAGATAAAATTTGCCGTTGTGATAAGTGACT
>DATHBC010000147.1:0-6405 GCA_035296345.1 Pyrinomonadaceae bacterium
CGCGCGCGGCGTTAATAATCTTTTCGACCGCCGATTCGTAATCGACCGCGTTTATCCCGACGCCCAGAATGTTTTGTTTTCCGAAATCCAGCATAAAAGTTCCAAAGGCGAAATCCGGTTTAGTCCAGTCAAACTCAGCCGAAAATCAAAACCGAAAATTCGCCCGAAAATCAAAGCCCAAAGCCGGCGGTTTTACGCCGCGACCAGTTCGTATTCCAGTTCTTCTTCGCGCTGTCTTTCGACGGTCGCGTCGATCATCTCCTGGATGATGGTTTCCAAATCGTATTCGTAATGCCATTCGGGATAATCGTTCTGAAAGCGGCGCACGTCGCTCACGTACCAGATGTGATCGCCTTCGCGCGCATTGTCCGAAAGGCTGTAGAAAAGCGGCTTGCCGGTTTTTTCCTGGATGATTTCGATGGCTTCCAGCACCGAGCAATTGCTGTGACGGCTGCCGCCCATGTTGTAAACCGCGCCCGGTTTCGGGTTTTTGTAAAACTCCCAGAAGGCGCGCACCAGATCGTTCGAGTGAATATTGTCGCGCACCTGTTTGCCCTTGTAACCGAAAATCGTGTAATGCTTGCCGTAGACGGCGCATTTGATGAGATACGCCAGAAAACCGTGCAGCATCGCGCCGGAATGCGCCGGTCCGGTCAGGCAGCCGCCGCGAAAGATTCCGGTTTTAATGCCGAAATAACGCCCGTATTCCTGCGCCATCACGTCCGCCGCGACTTTGCTCGCGCCGAAGACGCTGTGCTTCGAGCTGTCGATGGTCATCGTCTCGTCGATGCCGTGCTCGAAATACGGGTGCGACTGGTCGATTTCCCAGCGCATTTCCTTTTCGACCAGCGGCAGAAAATTCGGCGAATCGCCGTAGACCTTGTTGGTCGAAGTAAAGATAAACGGCGCATCAGGGCAAAATTCGCGCGTCTCTTCGAGCATGACGAGCGTGCCGGTCGCGTTGACGCTGAAATCCGTCAGCGGTTCTTTCGCCGCCCAGTCGTGGCTCGGCTGCGCCGCCGCGTGAATGACGACCGAGATGTCTTTTCCGTAGCGGCGAAAAATATCGCGAATCGAACGCTTGTTGCGAATATCCGCCGGATAATGCGTAAAATTAGGCAAAGTCTGTTTCAGCGATTGCGTGTTCCACTCGACCGAGCCGTCTTTGCCGAAGAAATATTCGCGCATATTGTTGTCGATGCCGACCACGTCAAAGCCCATCCGATGAAAGAATTTTGCGGCTTCGCTGCCAATCAAACCTGAAGAACCCGTAATAATTGCTACACTCATATCTTTATGCTGCTTACCTCGCGCACCTTTAAATGTTTTAGTTTTTGTTACTTACGGATAGATAGTGATAAAGCTTCGGGTTTTCCAAGTTTTTCTTCGGGATTTGCGATTTTTTTTTCGAGCGGATTAAAAGCGGTAAACGGTAAGTGGTAAGTTCGTTTGTTTGAATATCGAGCTTTAAATAAAAATTCGATACTCTGAAACTGCAACTTACCACTTACCGTTTACCGTTTACCGCTATTTAACTAATCTTTTCTTGCCAAATAATAAATCCAGTGCGACGAGGTGTCGCGCTCTACCCTTTCGCCTTTAAAGTTGTAAGCTTCGACGCCGGAAAATCCCGAATCCGTAAGCTGCCTGATTTGTTTGTCGATGGAGATGTAATAAAGAAGCAGCGAAAACCTGTGGTCGCCGTCGTTGACTATAGCGTAATCGCCGGCGTAAATTTCGTGTTTCTTCATTTTAAAATGTTTCGGCAGATGATACAGGCAATGCAGCGAAAACATTAAATAATTTCTGCTGAAATGGACTTTCTGCTGCCACGGCAGCTTATTAAAATATTTATAATCGCGGTTGTGAGACGAGAATATAAACGCGCCGCCTTTTTTCAGAACCCGGTGAACCTCTCCGAGCGCTTTCAGACGGTCTTCGTGCGAAACCGCGTCGATGCCGTTATAGGAAAAAAGAACAAAATCGAAAGTTTCGTCCTCAAACTCCTTTAAATCCCGGGCGTCGCCCTGCATAATTCTGGCGGCGGGATATTTTTTGCTCGTTTCCTCGGCAAATTCGGCGACGTAGTCGATGCCCGTATAATCGCTGCTGATTTCGAGCAGATATTTCGTCGTCCGCCCGCCGCCGATGCCGATGTCGAGAATTTTTGAATTCCTGATTGAACCCGCAAGCCTTTCAAAAAGAACTTTTTCAGCCTCGAAAAGCGTTTCCAGATTCTGAAAATATTTCAGCACGTCGTCTCTGGCAAA
This sequence comes from Pyrinomonadaceae bacterium, assembly GCA_035296345.1. GTDB lineage: Bacteria > Acidobacteriota > Blastocatellia > Pyrinomonadales > Pyrinomonadaceae > JALZHR01. The sequence continues at coordinate 2,271 of DATHBC010000147.1, forward strand.
AGTCGCTTTGTTTACCCGACCGACCACCGCCTGGTTTTCCATAATTAAACTCCCCTATAACTAAATGTCTTTCCGATTGAAATTATTAAACAATATTAAGCATTCAGGCTTCCCGAAGTCGCCGTCTTCAATCCCGCGGCGGCGGCGGCGTCTATATTCTCCGCTTGCGCCGCGCCTGCGACGTCGTTCGTAAATCTTTCCTTAAGTTTCAGACACGGTTTTTCCAGAAGGTAATACGACAGCGCGGCGCAGACGAAGCTGATGATGCCGCCCAGAACGAGCACGCCCCACGGCGACGCGACGACACGCTCTCGCACCAGAATGAAAATGAGGTTGTGCCACAGATAAAGCCCGTATGAAATCATCCCTATCCAGACCAGAACCTTATTGCCGAGCCAAGCCGACACCGCCGTATTCCCGTTTAAAACAAACGCCAGAACCAGCGCCGTCGATAAATTAATTACGGGCAGCCCGTAAGCGTAAAGCGCCGAATCCCACGACACGAAAACGCAGGCGAAAAACAACACGAGCGCGGCAGGCAGCGCCGGAAACCAGTTGACGCGCGGCAGCTTGCCCCACGAAGCGATAAGTCCCAGCAGGCAGCCGACCAAAAGCCCGTCGGCGCGCGTGTCGAAACCGTAAAAAACGCGATTTACCGCCTGCGGCGTCGAATCCCAGAGAAAAGCGCGATGAACGGCAATCGCGAATATCAAAACGCCGAGCAGAATCAGAATTGTCCGCCGCGAACATTTTTTTCTCAGCAGCGCGACCAGCGCGACCGGGAAAAGCAGATAAAAATGCTCTTCGATGGCAAGCGACCACGTGTGTTCGAGCGAGCCGAGCGAAGCCAAATCGAAGGCGAGCGCGAAATCCGAAAGATAAAGCGCGGTGTAAAGAATTGCCTGACCGCTTTTCGCCAAAGCGTCTCCCGACTTTAACGCCAGCGTGTAAGCCGCAAATACGGCGAGCAGCAGAGCCAGCGCCGGAGTCAGGCGCAGAATGCGCCGGATGTAGAAGTTTCTCAGGCTGACGCGCGCCTTTTTTTCGTATTCCTGGCACAATAGCGCCGTGATGAGAAACCCCGACAAAACGAAAAAAATATCTACGCCGATATGCGCCCCGTGAATAAAAGAGATGCCGGCGTGATGCAGAAAAACAAGGAGAATCGCAATGCCGCGCAGCCCGTCAAGCTGTGGGCGATAACCTAATCGAAAGGCTTCGTTTTGCATAAAATCTCCTGATAAACCGCGTCGCGCCCCGCCGGATATTTAAAAACGGCGAAATAAACCGAAACGGCAAAATCATCGAATCGGCAATTGCCGTTTAACGTGCCGAAACGCTCAATCTCAACTCGGCGACGCGCGGCGAATAAGTTCCCTTGATTCCGCGCGTGGATTCCTCGCAGAGGCTGATTCTGCCCAGGGCGAACAAATCCGCCGCGCCCGGCTGATTGACTCTTTTTTCCGTCGTGACGGCGATTTTATAACCGGCTTCGGCGACAAACTGCCTGACGCGCGCGTCGTATTCGCCGTTCGGGTAAGCAAAGGAAACGACCTTTTTGTTTAGCTGTCGTTCCAGCTCTTTTTTGCTGTCGACGATTTCGGCTTCGAGCATCGCTTCGTCTTCGAGCGGCAAAACGACGTGATTCGCCGTGTGACCGCCGAAATTGATTCCCTTGCGAGACATTTCCCGCACCATTTCCCAATTCAATAACCGGTATTCCGGCGGATAAACCGCAAAATCGCCGAGCAGCCGCTCCAGCTCGTCGACGACTCTTTCGCGCTGCTCGTGCGGCAGGTAAACTATGGCGTCGGTCGCGCCGAGCAAATCGCGCGAATTTGAAAACTCTTTCGTCACGCCCGCCTTATCGAGCGCCCTGCCGATTGAAATTGATTTTTCGCGCGCCTGTTTGACGAGCCAGAAAATGCGGTCGTGCGCCAGCGGCTTGTCCTGCCCGATAAAATTCGTCGGCAGAAAAACCGTCGCCGGGATGCCTAAATCGTTCAAAACCGGAAAGGCTTCCTCGTAAAAATCCAGGTAACCGTCGTCGAAAGTGATAACCGCCAGCGGGCGCGTCACTTTTCGCTCGCCGTCCAGAAAATGCATCGCGGTTTCCAGCGAAACGACGTCGAAGGCTTTTTTCAGAGCTTCGCAGTGGCGGCGAAAAGTCTGTGACGAAACGACCAGACCGTGAATCGCTTCTCTTTCGGCTTTGGCGATGTCGGCGACGACGCGGTGATACGCGATAATGTTGACCGAGCCGGGCGCGAGCGCCGAAAAAGACACGCCTTTCGCCTTTGCCATCGAGGCGAAGGATTTGATTGAACGCTTGATTAATAATTTTGTGGTGTTCATATTTCTTCGTTTTCAGAATCGCGGGCGGCGTTCAGCAATTGAACGCGCAGCTCGTCCGTATAAGCTTTAAAATCCAGTTGCGCCCGCGCCTTGCGCTGCGCTTTTCTGCCGAGATTGACGCGGATATTTTCGTTTTCGAGCAGCAGCGAAATGATGTCCGCCAGAGCCTCGACCTCGCCCGGCGAAAATAAAATTCCGTCCGCGCCGTCCTCGATTAATTCCGGGATGCCGCCGACGTCGGTCGCGACAATCGCCAAGCCAGCCGCCATCGCTTCGATGACGGACATCGGCATCGCTTCGGCATAAGTCGGCAAAACGAAAATGTCCGCTTTTTGATAAAAACCGATTCTTTCGTCCAGCGAAACCGCGCCCAGATGCTCGACCAATTCGTAAACATCCGACTCTTTGCAGAAATCTGCGAGATTTTCCGCGCCGTAGCCGAGAAATGAAACTTTTATATTTAAATTCGCTTTTGCCCGGCGCAAAAGCGCCAGCGCCTGAATCAAATCGCGCTCGCCTTTCAATTTTCCGACCGCGCCGACGAACAATAATCTGATTGTCCGGTCATCCGATTTATTTTTCGCCGCGGCGAGCGCATCGCGATTATCGAAAACCGAAGTGTCAATCGCGTTGGCGATAACCGAAATGTTCGCCGCCGAGCCGGTTAAATCGCAAAGCTGTCGCGCCGATTCGCGGGAAACGGCAATCAAACCGTCGCTCAGACGGAGCGCCGCGCGGATAAATTTCTGCCCCGCGCGGCTTTGAAACGGATAATAATTGTCGATGTCGCCCGCGTGAAAATGCACGACCGTTTTTTTTCCGAAAAGCTTCGCCAGATAAATAAAAAGCGATTCGCGATACAAGCTGGCATTGCTGCCGAGGTGAACGTAAACCAGTTTCGGACGCTGCCGCAGACAACTGAAAACGAACCGGAAAACCGCGCCGAAAGCCAGCAGCAGCTTGGCGAACCTGCCGAAATCTTCGGCTTGCGATTCGATATAGACAAACTCGAAATCGTCTTTCAAAGTCGATTTCAAAATTTCCGCTATCAGGGTCGTGATGCCGCCGCGCGTTTTCGTCAGATGCATTCCGACCATCAGAATGCGTGGTTTAGCGGCGCGCGACGCGACGGATTTACCCTGCGCGCCCTGGCGGACGACTGCACCGGCGACAGGCTCGGCAATTTCCGATTGAAAATGATAATCGCTCATCTATCTACTGCTATTTTGTCCGCCCCCTTAAAAGACTTTGACAACTACCTATAGGGCGAAACGTCTAATATTTCCAGAGAATTATGTAAGACAGCGTTAGACATACGGACGAAAGCGACACCGGATGCCAGAGGCTGAAGCCGACGGCTCTTCTGGACAGATATACGATTTCCAGCAGAGCCATCAGAGAAAACGAAAACAACTGCGCCATCGCCGCGCCGCGCGCGCCGTACTGCGGAATCAGCAGCACACCGGCGGCGAGACAGGCGACGACGCCGACCGCATTGGCGAGCAAATCGACGTGCTGCGCGCCATTCGCCACCAGCCCGCGCGCCGCGACCATCACCAGGCAGAACGGAACGACGCTCAAAGCCAGAATGTCCAGCGTCGGGGCAACGTCGAAGTAACTTGCGCCGAATAAAATCGACAGCACCTGCTGCGACAGAAACGGCGAGAAAATTGCCGCCAGCGTCGCCAAAATCAAAGGATAGCTCGCCATTCTGGAAAGATACGAGCCCGCGGAAATCGCCCCGGCGCGCTGCGCGTATTCGCTGATGACGGGCTGAATA
>DATHBC010000148.1:0-1734 GCA_035296345.1 Pyrinomonadaceae bacterium
GTTTTTCTCGTTGGCGGCGGCTTCGTCTTTGGTGATGATATACATCGGCTCGCGCGCCGTTTCGGCTTGTTTCAGACGGTCGCGCCAGACGGGTTTCAGAACCTGATTCGGATTCTGCAAAACGCCGGTCGCCGTCACGACGTGGTCGTCCGGCGTGGTGATTCTGACTAAATAATCGCCGAATTCCAGCGTAAATTCGCCCGCGCCGAGATATTGCTTGTGCTGCCAGCCGGTCGTATCGTTATACGCCGCCAGGCGCGGAAACCACTGCGCGATGGCGTACAGATAATTGTTGTCCTGCTGGAAATACTCGTAGCTGGTGCGCCCGCCGAAAAGCGCGCCGTTGTTGATGTTGTAATTCCAGTCGACCGAGAAAACGAAAGTGCCGTTCGGCGCGAGCGGCGTCGGCAAATCAATCCGCAGCATCGTTTCGTTCAGCGTGTTTTTCAGCGGATTTCCCCGCGCGTCGCGCACGGAAGTGATATTCACGCGCCCCTCGTATTCGCGCGCGGCAAGCTGTTCGATGCGCGAGAGCGGCACGTTGCGAAACTCCGGCGCGGTTCCCGTCTTCTGCGACAGCGAATCTTTGGCGAAAATATTCTGGTCGATTTGCAGCCAGATGTAATTCAATGTGTCGGGCGAAAGATTTCTGTAGGTGACGGTTTCCTTGCCGATGATGCGCTGGTTCACGTCGTCCAGCTCGACGTCGATGACGTAATCGGCGCGCTGCTGCCAGTAGCGATGACCGGGCGCGCCCGAAGCCGTGCGGTATTCGTTCGGCGTCGGCAAATTTTCTTCCAACTGCCGGAACTTATCCGACGGCTTCGATTTCGACTGCCCGAAAACCAAACCGGCGCACGACAAAACAATAATAAAAGCGAAAAATTGACGTAATATCACGCTTCGTTTTCTCCTCAAAAATAGACTCAAAAATAAATAAAAACGTTTCGGGGAAAGCCGCACAAATCAATAGCTTAATAATTTTTACGCAGCCGTTTCGTTTTAGTTTCGGAAATAATGAGGCGAATTGCAAGCGTTTTGTGTTTCAGGCAAAACGCGCTCGTCGGAAACTGCCTCGAATTTTTTCTCGCTTTTTCACATTTATTTATGAGCGGATTTGCTTTTCGGCGTCGCGTTAATAGTCAGAGGCTGAATTTGAGCGACGGAAATATCCTGTTTAGAACACATTAATTTCAAACCAAAACTGAGGAGACAGAAAATGAAAAATCCCAAAACCGTAAACCATATAACCTATTCAATCGTTTTCGCGATGCTGGCGGCGGCAATCGCTTTTCTCGCGTTGGATTTCGGCGTCGCGCCCGTAAAGGCGCACGACGGCGAAGACGAAGCCGCCGGATGCAATCGCGATTGCCGCAAGGCGCTGGCTGCCGCGCGCGCGGCGACCGCCAGATACCATAACTTCGACAAAGCCGTCGAAGACGGATTCGTGCAGGTCAGTCCGTGCGTCGAAGTTCCCGGGCTCGGCGCGATGGGCTATCACTATGTAAATTTTGCGCGCGCCGGAAATCCGAATCTCGACCCCGCGCAGCCCGAAACGCTGCTTTATCTGCCCGACAATAACGGAAAATTGCGCCTGGTCGGGCTGGAATACGTAAAGTTTGCGTCGCCGAACGCGCCCGCCCCGGTTCTGTTCGGGCAGGAGCTTCACTACGACCAAAATCTGGGCGCATACACTCTGCACGTCTGGGCGTGGCGAAACAATCCTTCGGGAAT
>DATHBC010000149.1:0-2591 GCA_035296345.1 Pyrinomonadaceae bacterium
TTATCGCCGTTTTATCTCGATGTTCAGCGAAATCGTGCTCGACGTCGAGCACGAAAAGTTCGAGCGCGTGCTGGAACGCTACAAAAACGGCGGTCGGCTCGATTCCGATTTGACGGTCGGGGAATTAAAGGAAATCGTCGCCGCCTACAAACGCATTATTTTCACCGAAGAATCAGGTTTTATCTTTCCCGAAAACGCCGAATCGCAGCTAAAAATGGCGATTGCCGCCGTCTTCGATTCGTGGATTGGCAAACGCGCGGTCGATTATCGCCGCGTCAATCGGATTTCCGAAGATTTGGGCACAGCCGTCACCGTGCAGGCGATGGTTTTCGGCAATATGGGCGAGACGAGCGGCACGGGCGTCTGCTTTACGCGCAATCCTTCGACGGGCGAAAAAATTCTCTACGGCGAATATCTGCTAAACGCGCAGGGCGAGGACGTCGTCGCCGGAACGCGCACGCCGAACCCTATCAGCCGCTTGCAGGAAGAGCTGCCGGAAGTTTTCGCGCAGCTTTCCGAAATCACTTCGAGCCTCGAAAAACACTATCGAGACATGCAGGACATCGAGTTTACCATCGAGCGCGGGCGTCTCTGGATGCTGCAAACGCGCAGCGGAAAACGAACGGGCGCGGCGGCTGTCAAAGTCGCGGTCGCGATGTTCAGGGAAAATTTGATTGACCGGAAAACCGCGCTTGAAAGAGTCTCGCCCGAACAGCTCGACCAGCTTCTGCACCCGATGATTGACCCGAAAGCAAAAGTCACGGCTCTGGCAACCGGACTTCCCGCCAGCCCCGGCGCGGCGCAGGGCGTCGCCGTTTTTTCGCCCGACGAAGCCGAAGAAATGGCGAAACAAGGTCACAAAGTCATCTTAGTCCGCCGCGAAACCAGCCCCGACGATTTTCACGGAATGGTCGCGGCGGAAGCGATTTTAACGCAGCGCGGCGGCATGACCTGCATCGCGGGCGAGACGAAAATTCTGACCGACCGGGGTTTACTGAAAGCCGCAGACGCCTTTGATTTAATCGAAAGCGGCGCACGCTTGCAAATCCTCTCTTTCGATAGCGTCGCGCTTTGTCCGGTTTGGCGAGACATTATTGCCGCGGGACGAAAAGCTTCCGAAGTTATTACCGTTTCGGTTTCGCAAACCGGGCGCGCCGAACACAACACGCTGCGGCTGACCGCCGACCATAAAATGTTTGTTCTGCAAAATCGCCGTCTCGCTAAAAAAAGATTGGACGCGGTTCTGGCAGATAAAGATTTTGCTTTGGTCGTCGATTGTTTGCCCGCTTTAAGTGAGAAAGTCGTTTCGCCGTCGCTGGCTTATGTTGCGGGCGCAATTTTTTCCGATGGAAATATTCGCCTGAAACCGACAAAAGGCGCGGTCACATTCATTCAAAAACCGACGGCGGCTAAACAACCGTTCATCAATGCCGTCGAACAGGCGTTTGAACAATCCTTTAACGTCCCCTTTACCTATTTGAGAAAAAGGGAAACTCGAAGCGAATTAAAGGGTCGGCTGATTCACGGCTCGGTAGAAGACCGGATTTCTTTCCGGCGCGAACCGGCGCGGCGTTTATCCGAAATAAAGGACAATTTATGCACGTGGATTTTGTCGCTCGACGAAAAGGATTTGCTCAATTTTCTGGCAGGCTTTGCTGACGGCGACGGCACTTATGCCGCCGAATCGAGCGCGGTCAGATTGCAGATTTTAATTTCACGCGCCAAACAAAATTTGCTGGAAGGTGTAGCGTTAGCTTGTCTGCGTTTGGGCATCGTGCCGCAAATCAGCAATAACCGCGAACATCATATCGTGCAAATTGTCGAACGCGTCACGGACATTTTGAAATATACAAACCGGCTAAAAGCGGAAATTCCGCCACGCTTTTATGAATCGAAATGCTTTGCGATGCGCGGTCTGTTTTCCGATATTGTCGAAGACGTAAATTTTATGGGTCGCGTTCGCGAAGCCGTTAAACGCAATCTGATATTCGGCGCGGAAAAAATTCGGCGCGATATTTTACCGCTCTGCCGAAATGAAGATTTCGAGGCGGTTGAAAGACTGCTTGATTCGCCCTTACGCTCCTACCGCCTTATGCAAACAGGCGAATCCGAAAGCACTTTGGTTTATAACTTTGAGGTCGAAGCCGAAGACGATCTGGACAAAAACTTCGTCGTTTTCTCCGACCGTTTGACTCCGATTTTGGTTTCCAACTCGCACGCCGCCGTCGTCGCGCGCGGAATGGGCAAGCCGTGCGTCGCGGGCGCGGGCGCGCTGGAAATCAATTACAGTCATAACGAATTCAGCGTCGGCGACATCACGATTCCGAAAGGCGAGTGGATTACGGTCGACGGCTCGACGGGGCGCGTTTTTCGCGGTCAGGTTCCGACGATTCAGCCGGAACTGGACGAGGATTTCAATCTTGTCATGTCGTGGGCGGACGGAGCGCGGCGATTGAAAGTGCGCGCCAATTCCGATACCGGACACGATTCGGTAGTCGCCAGAAACTACGGCGCGGAAGGCATCGGACTGTGCCGCACCGAGCACATGTTTTTCGGCGAAGACCGTTTAGCGGTCATGCGCGAAATGATTC
>DATHBC010000150.1:0-6932 GCA_035296345.1 Pyrinomonadaceae bacterium
ACTGTTTCCGCAACCTTTTTATGCAACAACGCCACTGATAACTGGTAACTGAGAACTGATAACTGGTATTTCAGAATTAAAAGCTGAAAGCTGACGGCTGATAGCTGATAGCTATTTTCAGTTCTCAGTTCATAGTTCTCAGTTCACGCGAGCTTCGACGCCGTTTTTAAGCAGCGGGAAAGGATTTATATAAGCGCCTTCAAAATAGCGTCCCGGCGTGGTCGGAATCGAAATCGAAAAATGCAGGTGGTAATTTCCCGCTCCGGAGTTGCCCGTGTCGCCGACGTAGCCGATGACCGTGCCTTGTTTGACGAAATCTTTTTCGCGGACGTTTTCAGCCCGTTTTTGCAGGTGAGCGTAATAATAGACGTATTTTTTGTCGGCGCTGTATTGATAGATGGTAATGCCGCCTTTTTCGCTGTCGAAAAATCTGGCGATTTCGCCGTCCGCCGCGGCGACGACGGGCGTGCCTTGCGGAGCCATAATGTCGATGGCGTCGTGGACGCGACCGCCGCCGTCGCGCGAAGCCGAAAAAGTGTCAATCAACTGCTCGCGTTTGACGCCCGCCACCGGAATCATCAGCGCGCCGCCGTTTGCCGCCGGTGCAGGCGACTGAGAGTGATTTTGATTGGAAATCTGATTGGCGTTAGTATTGATATTCGTTTCCGCGTTGACGTTAGCCGTCTCGTTCGCGTTTGCATTTTCGACACTAACCGAAGGCACGTCGGGCGGGTTCGGCGCGGGCGTTTCGTCGGTTTTAACGTGGACATTCGTAAAAAGCGAGTTGTCGGGGTAAACATAACGCGCGATATAATTTTCAAAAATAAAAAGACCGGCAAAGGCATGTATCGCCAGCAGGTAAATCACCAGGAAAAATCTTTTGACGATTTGCCGACGGCTTTTCATAGTTTAAATTGTATGAGGTAAGAATAAGAACCACAAGATTTTTATTGAAATAAAATAAACGGATGCCAGAAGACAGCGACCGACTGAATTTGTTTTTCGAGAATCTTCCGAAAAATTTCATTTTCCCGAACGAGCAGGTCGGGAAAAGACTGCTCGCGGAATACGGCGCAATTTTCGTCGCTCGCGGCGGCGCGGTTCCGCCCGCGACCGTTATCTTTGAAAACGAGCGCGAAGTCTCGAAATTTCAATCTTCCGTCAGCAAATCGCGAAAATTTATCGGCGGCTTTGAAATCGAGCTGCAGGCAATCGCGCTGCAAGCATTGGAAAAAGCTATTACGCGAGCCGCAGAAAAAGATTTGAGCATCACGCCGCGCGGCGCGGATGCTGCGCGGCGCAGTTATTCTCAGACGGTCGAGCTGTGGGCGAGCCGCGTCAACCCGGCTTTAACGCACTGGGTCGGAAAAGGTCGTCTTTCCCGGCAGGAAGCCGAGCATCTCAAATCGCTTTCGCCAACCGAACAGGTGGCGGAAGTTTTGCGGCTGGAAGAGAAGGGAATTTACTTCAGCAGGGATTTATCGAAATCTATTTTATATTCGGTTGCCGCGCCGGGCGCATCGCAGCATCTTTCCCTGCTCGCGCTCGACGCGGCGGAACACGATAACGCGAACGTGCGCCGGATTCTGGCGCGTCACGGCTGGTTTCAGACGGTGATTTCGGATTTGCCGCATTTTACGTATCTGGGCGCGGCGGAAAGCGAATTGCCGTCGCTCGGCTTAAAGAAATTATCGGGCGGCGACAGAAGCTTCTGGATTCCGGCGCTCGATTGAGACGAGCTTTAGAATTAGCGAATTAGCGAATTTTTATTGAGAGGAAAAACAAAAATGTTGGAACATCTTTCGAGAGAGCAGTTTGCCGAAAATCTGAATACTAAATTCAAGATTTACCTGACGCCGGAAACCTTCGTCGAGGCGGAATTGACGGAAGTTTCGGAAATAAGAAAACGCCCGCGCCAGGAAGCTTTTTCGCTTCTTTTTCTCGCGCTGACCGACACCGCTTTCGAGCAAGCCGGTTATAGGATTGAACATCCGACGCTCGGCTCGGATATATTGTTTCTGGTGCCCGTCGAGAAAACCGAGAGAGGAATCTTTTACGAGGTTTTATTTAATCGCCTGACCGATGATTAGCGTTGATTTGATTTTAAGAATTTGACGGCGGCGAAACACGCGAAAAGTAAAAAGCTGAAAAGATGCGGTCGTTTTTCTCCGAGCGGACTTTTCGCTTTTCGCGTGTTCGGCGCGCAATATTTTCGGTCAACGGCTGGCGGCGATGCGATTGATGACCGCTTCGTAGCGATTTCCCTTGATTCCGGTCGGGACGAGAAGCAGCGAAAACTCGCCTAAAGCGAAATGCTCAATCGGGTAAACTTCCTGCGGCAAGCGGGCTTGCAGCGAATCTTCAAACAACAGCGAAAAACTTTCGCCGCGAAAAGAACGCTTTTCGTTATCTTCACGCTTTAAATCCCGGACTTCTATCAACCGCAATTGAATTTTCGTTTCGCCCGTCCGAACTTGCACGAAAGTATCGACGAAAGGCTCGAAATGCGCTTTCGTCAGGTAATTCAGCGGGTCTGCGAAGCTTTCCGGCGGCGGCATAAAAAGCCCGTCCGCGCTGCCGGAAGTCTGTGCGAAAATGCTGCCCGCCGAAGTCAGGGAAGCGGCGGCAAGCGCGGCGGCTCCAAGATTCCGGATAAATCTGCGTCGTGGTATGTTCATTTTTTTATTTAAAGAAACGTCGGCTGGATTTCTGGACTCGGCTGAAAATATTACTCTCATTTATCAAATAATTCAAGATTATAATTAAGGATGCATATCTCCGGACAAGTACCCAGCCGTAAAAATTTTAAAAAAATGTTAGCCGGACGGAAACCTCCTGAAGGGCGACATTTAGCAAATATTTCGAGATGGATGGATTTTCCTTGAATCGAAATTTAAAAAGGAGTATATTTATCGCGCAATATAAAACTTCTTTGACTACTGCGAAGATTGTTCGATTGCCGGGTTTCAAGGTCTATCATTTTATCAATTCATATAATCAGGCTTTATATATTAACCACTTCAGGAAACTTAAGGAGATCCTATGGACGAGTTTATTGCTATCATCAAAATGTTTGGTGGTAATTTCGCACCGCGCGGCTGGGCGCTTTGCAACGGTCAGATTCTTTCTATCGCGCAGAACACCGCGCTTTTTTCGCTGTTAGGCACGACTTTCGGCGGTAACGGGCAGACGACGTTTGCGCTGCCGGATTTGCGCGGTCGCGTGCCGGTTCATCCCGGACAGGGACCGGGACTTTCGCCCTACAATTTGGGACAAGCAAGCGGAACGGAAAACACGACGTTGACGATTAATAATATGCCGCAGCACAATCACCCGTTTCAGGGACATCAAGGCGCTTCTACCAACGACGGTAACGATACGCAGCCGGGCGGAAACTTACCGGCGATTGCTACGGTAAATGTCGGCGGCACTGATTATCAGGTTACCGCCTATCGTTCGGGAGCGCAGCCTGACGCTCAATTAGCCGGTCTCACCGGCACGGTCGGCATTGCGGGCGGAAGCCAGCCGTTTTCCATTCTTCAACCGTATCTGTGCGTCAATTTTATTATTTGTCTGGAAGGCATCTTCCCGTCGAGAAACTAAAAAATTATTTGTCTCGGATTGTCTGCAGCGAGAACGGCGAAAAACTTTCTGCGCTGCTCGCTGCGGACAAACGAAAATTGAAAATCGGTTTTAGGGCACTCAGCCTACAAACCAAGGGCAGTTTAAAGAGGTAACATTCCAATGAAAAACAAGACTTCAACTCTTAATCGCTTATTTTCCAAATCCTTTTCCTTCGTTTTGCTTGCGCTGGTTTCTCTCGCCCCGGCAATCAATCCGGTCGTTGCGAACAGCGGAGCCGGCGAGCTAAATGCGGCGTATCCTTTAATGCTGTTGCCGCCGATAACCGTGACGCAGACAAACGCGACGCCGATTAATATTGTCGATAATCCCGGCACGACAGTTCCGTACCCGTCGCAGATTACGATTGCGGGCGCGACCGGAACAATCACGAACGTCACGGTGACTTTTAACAATCTTTCAATCACGCGCCCGCGCGACCTTGACATTCTGCTGGTCGGTCCCGGCGGTCAGGCGTTTATCGTTATGTCCGACGTTGCCGGCTCGACCGATACGGCAGATTCAAATAACGTGACTATCACGCTTGCCGACGGCTCGCCCGCTCTGCCTTCCGACGCGGTCGGCACGACGATGCTGGTCTCAGGCACTTTCCGCCCGACCAATAACGGAAACGGCGAAGGCACGCTGCCCGCTCCCGCTCCGGCTGGTCCGTATAACAATCCGCCGAACGCTCCGGGCGGAACCGCCTGCACCGGCTGCGTTTCGACCTTCGCCAGCGTTTACGCTCAACCGGGCGTTCAGGCAAACGGCGTCTGGAGTCTTTACGTGGACGACGACGGCACGGGCGGCTTGGTCGGACCTAACGAAATGGCTGGCGGCTGGACGCTGAGCGTGACGACCGACGGCGTTCCCACAACGGCGGCAGGCGTCAATGTCGGCGGGCGCGTCGTGAACGGCGAAGGACGCGGCATCGCCAACGTCAAAATCGGAATGCTCGACCCGCAGGGACAAGTGCGATACGCTTTATCGAACCCGTTCGGCTATTACAGTTTTGCGGACGTTCCGGCAGGCGAAACCTATGTCTTCAGCGTCAAGGCGAAAGGCTATCAACCGATGAGCCTCTCCAGAGAAGTTACCGAAGACGTGGCTGATTTGGAAATCGTTCTGCAGCCGGAGTAATCCGGCTCTTTCGCGGCAGGCAAAAATCTGCTTTAAACTGAAAATTATAAAGAGCGTGTTTGACCGTTTCCGGTCGGACACGCTTCTTTTGTAAAAATCATCAAGAGCCCGTAAATATTCTTTCCGTGACACCGACAACGATAAAAGAGCCGCGTCTGGTCGAGCCGTGCGGCGGCGAGCTGAAAAATCTTCTGGTTTCGCCCGCCGAAGCCGCCGATTTAAAAAAATACGCGGGCACGCTCCCGTCCGTGCAGCTTTCGGCGCGCGCGCTGTGCGATTTGGAAATGCTGGCGACCGGCGCGTTTTCGCCGCTCGAAACGTTTATGAACGAGGCGGATTACCGGCGCGTCGTCCGTGAAATGCGGCTCGCCGAAAGCGGACAGGTTTTCCCGATTCCCGTTACTTTGCCGGTTGAAGCCGCAGAAAACGGAATCCGCGAAAACCGGGAAATCGCCCTGCGCGACGCGAAAAACAATCTGCTGGCAATCTTGAAGATTCGGGAAATCTACGAATGGAATCCCGCCGAATACGCCCGCGAGGTTTTAGGAACCGAAGACGCGCGTCACCCGCTCGTCGCGGAAATGAGCGGCTGGGGCAAATTGAACGTTTCGGGCGAGCTGCGCGTCCTTGAGCTGCCGCGGTATTACGATTTTTCCGAACTCAGGCTCGCGCCCGCAGAGATTCGCGCGCGGCTCGCCTCGCTCGGCAGCAACCGTGTCGTCGCCTTTCAGACGCGCAACCCGCTGCACCGCGCGCACGAAGAATTGACGAAAAGGGCGATGGAAAAAACCGGCGGCGCGTTGCTTTTGCACCCGGTCGTCGGCTTGACGAAATCGGGCGACGTCGATTATTACAGCCGCGTTCAGACGTATAAAGTTCTGACCGAAAAATATTATGACCGGCGGCGCGTCCTGCTCGCGCTGCTGCCGCTCGCGATGCGCTTTGCCGGACCGCGCGAAGCCGTCTGGCACGCGGTGATTCGCCGCAACTACGGCGCGAATTATTTAATCGTCGGGCGCGACCACGCCGGCGCTGGTCGCGACTCCGACGGCGTGCCTTTCTACGCGCCGTACGAGGCGCAGGAGCTGGTCGAAAAATTCAGCGAGGAAATCGGCGTCGGCGTTCTTCCGTTTGAAGAATTCGTTTATCAGCCCGCAACGGAAAGTTACGAGGAGGCTTCGAAAGCTTCGGCGAATAAAAGCTTTTTTTCGCTGTCGGGAAGCGAGGTGCGCGAAGATTATCTGAATAAAGGTCGAAAGCTGCCGTCGTGGTTTACGCGCCCGGAAGTGGCGCAGATTCTCGAAGAATCATACCCGCCGCGTCACCGTCAGGGCGTCTGCGTCTGGTTTACGGGTTTGAGCGGCGCGGGAAAATCCACGACCGCCGAGATTCTGACCGCGATGCTGGCGGCTCGCGGTCGGCGCTCGACCCTGCTCGACGGCGACATCGTGCGCACGCATCTTTCCGCCGGACTCGGCTTTGACAAAACCGGGCGCGATACGAACATTCGCCGCATCGGTTTCGTCGCCGCTGAAATCGTCCGGCACGGCGGCGTCGCCGTCTGCGCGGCAATCAGCCCGTATCAGGCGACGCGCGCCGAAGTCCGCAAGATGGTCGGCGAAAATTTCGTCGAAGTTTTCGTCGCGACGCCGCTCGACGTTTGCGAAGCGCGCGACACGAAAGGAATGTATGCCAAAGCGCGGCGCGGCGAAATAAGGGATTTCACGGGCATCGACGACGTTTACGAAACGCCGCAAGCGCCGGAAATCGCGCTCGACACAATCAATGAAGCGCCGGAGACAAACGCGCGCCGGATAATAGAATATCTGATTCAGGACGGCTTCATCCGTCATTAACTGAAAACGGAAAACGGAAAACGGAAGAGGACAGAAGCCGGAAGTCAGAAGATAAATTCTTAGCGTCTACTGTCTCCGGGCTTCCTAATATTTTCCATTTTCCATTTTCCATTTTCCATTCTTTTACCTATGTCTGAGGAAAATTTCGAACGTTTTCGGGAAATGGTTTTGCGGGATTTGTCGTTGCAGGAGCGGCTTCGGGAAATTACAGACCGCGACGTTTTTATCCGCCTCGTCGTCGAAACGGGCGCGGAATGCGGTTATGAAATCACGCCGCGCGAGGTCGAGGAAGCGATGCGGCAAAACCGCCGCGCG
>DATHBC010000151.1:0-4261 GCA_035296345.1 Pyrinomonadaceae bacterium
GTGGACTTCATACGCCACCGAAAAATGTCTGTTCAATCTGTCATTTCGCCATTTAACGTGATTACAGAACTTTTTTATTCTATCAAATTGCTCTTCCGGCAACTTTATATTTTGACTATATTCATCGCTGCCTTCTTTCAATTTGTCTAATAAAAAAGTAATTCTCGCCGCCGCTTCCAAAATTGAATCCGAAGAATCCCGGAAATATTTTATCGCCCATTTATAAAGGTCGCCGCCTTTTTCAAATTTGAATCTGACATTCAACGCTTGAAAAACACTTTTTATTTTTTCATCGTCAATCCATCCGGTTGTATTAAGCGGATGATTTTGCAGAAATTCATCGCTCAAAACACTGCCGCTCGTCCGGTAATTCTTCCACGATTCCTGAAAATCATATATCTGACTTTCTTTTATAACATCGGGATAAAAAATTAATTCCAATGCGCCGCGAGCATAAAGATTTGTTTTCTCATATTCGCTTCTTACCAAAGGAATTCTGAGACGTTCCCAATATGCAAGGCTTTTTTCGGAGCTTAGCATTGCCAAAAGACTTGTCCAGCTAATTTCTAATTCCATTAGTTTAAAGTTTTATAATTGAAAGAATGACTAAAAAAGCCCGATTTATTAATCATTTGGCTGAAAGCCGAATAATTCCACGAAATGTGCCGTAAAAAGCTTTTGCACAAGCAGTCTTTTATAATCAGCCGCGCCGCGCACGTCGGAAATCGGGCTGATTTCCGTTTGCAGAATTTCATTCGCCCCGGAAATTGTCTCTTCCGAAATTTCCCTGCCGCGCAGAAATTCCGAGGTTTGTTTCAGATACAAAGGAATCGGCGCGACGCCGCCCGCCGAGGCGTGCGCTTCGATTATGACTGAGGCAGAAGCCCGCGCGTCAGCAAGGGCGGATTTTTTTTGATTTTCGGCAGTCGAGTTTTTAGTGTTCTTTCCGCCCGCGCTCACGCTTGGGCTTCCGATTCTAAGAGAAATCGCCGTATTTACTGAAGCAATATCCAGAAAAGTGCGCTTGCTGACTTTCTCGAAATTGAAATGCGAGAAGCCTTTTTGAAAACGAATTTTCGCGATGCACTCGTCTTCCGCTTTCGCCAGCGTTTTATAGCCGAGATAAAGCTCGCGCAAGGGAATTTCGCGGTCGTTGTCGAAAACAATCGTCGCGTCCAAACCGAGAAACCACGCGGTCATGTCGCCAATCGGCGAGGCGTTGACGAAATTTCCGGCGAGCGTCGCCATATTGCGAATCGGCGTCGAGGAAACCAGTTTCAGATGTTTGTAAAGATTCGGAAAAATCCGCTGCATCACGGGCGAAACCAGCAAATCCGTAACGGTCGCCGACGCGCCGATTTCGACAAAATCGCCGTTTTCCTCGATTCCGCGCAAAGCTGCCGCGTCAAAAAGGTTTGCCGCCGCGGTGTAAACCATCTCGTCGTGACGCTGGACGTATAAATCCGTGCCGCCGCCGACGAAAAGTGAGCCGTGAGCCGTCAGCGGTGAGCCGTGCGTCGTTTCTTTTAACTGTAAAAGTCTTTCACCAATGTTTGAAAAATATTCGGGAACGATTTGTTTTTCGACGGCAAAATTTAATGCTTCGGATACAGCGCCGCTTTTTTCGGACGGCTCACCGCTTACCGCTAACTGCTCGCTGATTCGCTCCGCCGCGCGCTCGATGGATTTGTATCCGGTGCAGCGGCAGATGTTTCCGTCGATTGACGAAACGGCGGATTCACAGGTTTTCGGCGTTTCGTCAATGCAGAATCCGGTCAGCGACATCACGAAACCGACCGTGCAAAAGCCGCACTGCGTTCCGCTTTCATCGACCATCGCCTGCTGGACTCCGGTTAATTCGCCGTCGGGTTTGTTGATGCCTTCGACGGTCACGATGTGTTTGCCGCCCGCATTTGCCAGCGGCATCAGACACGAAGTCATCGAGCGATATTTGACCGAATCATCAATGTTTAACTCGCCGACCAAAATCGTGCACGCGCCGCAATCGCCTTCGCGGCAGCCGATTTTCGTGCCCTTCAGATTCCGGCGATAGCGCACGAAATCGAGCACCGTCATTCCCGGCGGCAAATCGGTTTCGACCGTTTGGTGATTGAGAATAAATTTAATCATTCAAAATTAAGAAGAAAAAATAACCGGGGACGACGCAGATAAAGGGGAGTTTATTTTTCTCTTTGTCCCTGTCTATTCCTTTAATTCCCGTTAATTTTCTTATTATAAACTAAAAACGTCGAATCAAAATCACGCCGATTGTAATCAATGTTACACCTAAAAGTCTCGGAAGATTAATTTCCTTGACCGGGACGCCGAGAAAACCGAAATGGTCAATCACCAGTGTGACGAGCATCTGCCCGGCGATGATAAGGCTGAAGGTCAAAGCCACTTCGAGCCGGGCGACGACCGTGACGGTCGCCGCGACGAAAAACGCGCCCAGCAAGCCGCCCGTCCACGCGATGAGCGGAGCGTTTTTCGCCGAAGCCAGATTTCCGAGTGGCACGCCGGTCGCCAGAATATACAGAAACAGAGCGAGCGTGCCGACCGTAAATGAAATAAAAGCCGACAGAATCGGGCTTTCGACCGCATCCGCCAGCTTGTTGTTAACGGCGGCTTGCGCGGGCATCATCATTCCGGCAAGGATGGCGAGAACGATGAAAAAATAATTATTGAAAAAAGAACTCATCATTTATCATTTAACATTTAACATTTATCATTTATCAGGCTCGTCTTGATAAATGATAAATGATAAATGTTAAATGATTTAATATTCCGTTTTGTCGGCTTTGTTTTCCCAGTTTTGAAAAACGACCAGAGCTTCGTCGCGCAGAAAATTGGCGAGCTTCATCTGCCGGTGCTCGTGGGTTTTTTCGATTTCCTCGTAGATAAACTCGTCGTCAAAACCGATTTGCGCGGCGTCTTCGCGCGTGCAGCCGTAAAAAACTTTTTCGGGTCGCGCCCAGTAAATTGCGCCCAGACACATCGGGCACGGCTCGCACGAAGTGTAAATCGTGCAGCCGTCCAGTTGGAAAGTGCCGAGACGCGCGCAGGCGTCGCGGATGGCGACGACTTCGGCGTGCGCCGTCGGGTCGTTGGTCGAGGTCACGCGGTTGCAGCCTTCGCCGACAATCTCGCCCGCGCGCACGACGATTGCGCCGAAAGGTCCGCCCGCATTCTTGTCGATTCCGTCCTGCGCCAGCGCAATCGCCCGGCGCATAAAATATTCGTCCTGTTCCTTCATTTACTAGTGGTCAGCCGTCAGCTATCAGCTATCAGCAGCCCGTTGTCAGTTTCAATTCAAGTGAAATTTGAAATCTCGAATCAAATTCAATCAGTAGCTGACTGCTGATAGCTGACCGCTGACGGCTGATTATTATTGTTTCGGCTTTAGTTTTATCTCGAAGAGCCGTTTCCATTTTTTGCCCGTCACGAAAATACGGTCGTTCTGCGCGTCGTAGGCGATTCCGTTCAGCGTGTTTTCGCTGTCTTTGACGTCTTCGGGCGAGATGCCCGCCAAATCAATCCAGCCGACGACCCTGCCCGAATCCGGCGCGATGCGCGCGATGTAATTCGGCTTGCCGATGTTCGGCAGAAACCCGTGTTCGCTTTGCGTGGCGTTGTTTTCCGAATGCCAGATGTTCGCCCAGATTTCGCCGTTGACGAATTCCAGCTCGTTCAGATGATACACGGGCGCGCCGTCTTCTTTTTTGACCGTGATTGAGCGAACCGGGTTGAAAGTTTCCGGGTCGAGAAACTTGATGACGTGCGTGCCGTCGCTCATAATCAGGTGCGTGCCGTCAGTGGTCAAGCCCCAGCCCGAACCCTGATATTTTATCTCGCGCAGCAGCCGGAAATTTTCCACGTCGTAAACGAATGCCGTGTTTTCCCGCCAGGTGATTTGATAAATTTTGCCGTTTAAGATGGTCATTCCCTCGGCGAAATAATCTTTGGCTACTTCGTGTTCCTGCACGACTTTGCCGGTCGCCGCCTCGACCCTGCGCAAGGTCGAATCGCCGTATTCGCCGGTGCTTTCGTAGAGAAAGCCGTTGTGAAAAACCAAGCCCTGCGTAAAGGCTTTCGAGTCGTGTTTATAGGTGTTCACGATTTCGTATGTGGAGACGGTCGGCACGGCGTTGTTGTTCGCCGCCGCCGGGCTGGCGCTGTTATTTCCGGCAGTGTTTTTCACGTTTGAATTGATGTTTGTCACAGGCTTTTCGCCGCCGCTGCCGTCGCCGCTGCCGCCGCTGCA
>DATHBC010000152.1:0-1987 GCA_035296345.1 Pyrinomonadaceae bacterium
TCTAGAGACGCGGAAGCGCGATGCTGAAGCGCGAGCCTTGCCCGACCTCGGATTCGACTTTGACCTCGCCGCCGTGCTGCTCGACGATTTCCTTGACCAGAGACAAGCCGAGCCCGGTCGATTCTTCTTCCTTGTCCTGCCCGTCGCGGGCGACGCGATAGAATTTCTGCCAGATTTTTTCCTGCTCGGTTTTCGGAATGCCGTAGCCGCGGTCTTCGACGACGACCCGCAGGAACTCCGATTCGAGAATCGTCGAGATAATCACGGAAGTTCTCTCCGGGCTGTATTTGATGGCGTTGTCAATCAGGTGCGAGACGGCGCGCGTGATTAGGCTTTTGTCGGCGGCAATCGGCGGCAGATGCGCGTTTGCCTGTTCGACCAGGCGAATGCGCTTGCGTCTGGCGTTTTCCTGCAAATCGCCGACGACTTCGCTGACGACCGTATCGAGCTTGACCGGCGTTTTGAAAAATTCGCGCTTGTCGGATTGTTCCAGATTGGAAACCGATAGAAAAGTCGAAAGCATCTTGGAAAGCCGCTGCGACTCGCCGGCGATAATCGTTAAAAATTCGCGGGCTTCCTCGTTGATTGTCTCGTCGGCGAGCAAAAGCTCGGCAAAGCCCTGAATGCTGGTAATCGGCGTGCGCAGTTCGTGCGACATCAGGCTCGTCATATCGCTGCGCAGCTTTTCGTTTTCCTTGATGACCGAGATGTCGCGCATCGTAATCAGAAAACAGGCGGGCATCATCGGCACGTTCGTTTCGTGAATGGATTGATTGTCCGACGGCACTTTGACCAGCGAAATCTGCATATCGAGCGTGCGGTTTTTTTCCGGGTAATACAGCTCGCCCTGATAAGTTTCGCCCGTTTGCAGAACGCGCCGGATGGCGAGGCGCGGCTCGTTGAAAATGTCGGTTTTGAAATGGTCGAGCAAGCCGAAAAGGTCTAATTCGTAGATATGGTCGGCGTTGAGCTTTGCCATATGTCGCATCTGGCGATTCAGATAGGCGATTGTGCCGTCCAGATAAGCAATCGCGTGAGCTTCTTTCAGGTAAGAGCTGGCAGCCGCGCTAAAGCTTTGTTCCTTCATCACGCCGTTAATCAGCTTGATAATATCCAGACGATTCGCCGCCGATTGGGTCGAGAAAAAGCTCCACCAGGATTTGTTCGGCAAATCTTTCTGGCGCAATTCGCGGCGCTGAAAGTTTCGCGCGAGCTGCCCGCAGAAAGCTTCCAGCAGATACTGGTCCTCGCGCTCGAAATTGGCGCTGACTTTGACGTATAAAACGCCGACAATCGCCTCTCCGTAGGTCAGAGGAATCGCCACCTGCGCCGAATCGTTTCGGGTTTTGTCGGTCAAAACCATCGTCTGCCGCCACTGCAAAGCTTCCTCGCACAGTTGAACGCTTTCGCGCCAAGCCGCCTGGCGCGAGATGAGCGAATCATTATCGGCGGGCGCAGACTGAAAACCGCCCGAGTTGTTGTTTCGCGCGCGCCCGACCGGAACGAGCTGCCCGTGATTGTCGAAATGAAAAACTATCGCTTCCGAAAGCGGAAAAATGGTTTCGAGCAGTTTCAAACCGCTTTCGATGCGCAGCTCGGCGGATTTGCCTTCGAGCGTGTGCCCGGCTGAAGCGATACTGACCAGCTTTTCCGTCAGCTCCGAATCAATCAGCCACATTTTTTTGACGTGGATGACCAGCGTCGTCGTCAGCAGCGTAAAGAGAACCGGAATAAACATCAGGCTGACGTCCCAAAACGTCATCGCCAGAATGCTCAGCAAAAGCCAGACGGCGAGAAACGGCGCAATCAGCGAGAGCATTTTCTTGATGCTGTATCTTTCAGCCAGCAAACCCGTCAGGACGCCGAGGCAGACTAAACCGAGGACTTTCCAGAAATTGAAATAAGCGTGCGCCGGCAGCACCAGCGGAACAAGTATTCTGAAAAGACGAATCATAATGGTCACCGCGACGACGGTCGTGACAGACAG
>DATHBC010000153.1:0-1845 GCA_035296345.1 Pyrinomonadaceae bacterium
ACAGCGTTTTGTCGAAAAATTGGCAACGCCGGATGTGACGATTGCCGACATTATCGGTGACGTTGACCCGATTAAAGCCGCCAAAGGCGGGCATCTTTTAAGCGATGAATTAACGATTCATTTCGGCTTGCTGCCGCGCGCCAATCGCGGAATTTTCGCCATTAACGAACTGCCGGATTTGGCGGGAAAAATTCAGGTCGGGCTTTTCAACATCATGCAGGAAGGCGACGTGCAGATAAAAGGTTATCCGGTGCGCCTGCCGCTGGACGTGATGCTCGTTTTCTCGGCAAACCCGGAAGATTACACGGCGCGCGGAAAAATCATCACGCCTCTGAAAGACCGCATAGGCGCGGAAATTCAGACGCATTATCCGAAAGACGTCGGGCTGGGAACGTCGATTACCAAACAGGAAGCGTGGACGCAGCGCGGTGATTTTGAAGGTTTCACGGTCGAAATTCCCGATTTTATCGCGGAGACGATTGAGCAAATCGCGTTTGAAGCGCGCGACGACCAGCGCATCGACAAACGTTCGGGCGTTTCGCAGCGATTTCCGATTACCGTCACGGAAGCGGCGGTTTCCAATGCCGAGCGCCGCGCTCTGCTGACGGACGAGGCGGAAATCGTGCCGCGCATTTCCGACATTTACGCCGCGCTGCCGGCGATGACCGGAAAAATGGAGCTGGAATACGAAGGCGAACAAATCGGCGCGACCCGGCTGGCGAAAGATTTAATCAAACGCGCGTGCGGCGTGATTTTCGAAGGCTTTTTCTTAGGCATCGATTTTGCGCCGACCGTGCAATGGTTCGACGCGGGCAACAAGCTTTTATTATCTGAAACGGCTTCGGCGGAAGAATGCGTGATGCTTCTGGAAAGCGTTCCCGAATTGATTGATTCGACGCTCGTGCCGCTTGAATTCGGCGCGGGCGAAAAGGCGAAACTGGTTTCGGCGTGTGAATTCGTTCTGGAAGGTCTCTACGCGCAAAACAAAATCTCGCGCAACGAGGAAGGCGGCTTTGAAGCGACCACAAAAGCCAAACGCGACCGCCGCGGAATGATTTACGAAGATTTTACGGACATCGAAGGCTATAACTAGAGTTATGAGTGACGATGACTATAAGCGCGCTTTTTATCCTGAAATTGTAAAGCACGGAAGTCTCAAACAGGCTTTAAAAGTTGAATTTGAAAAGATTGAGTCAGAGCTGAAAGATAAGATAGACGGCTTTGCCGGTTATCCTGAGCTAAGAGTTAAACAAAGGTCTGCGAGTGTCACGACAGCAACCGAAAAAAGATTGTTTCTTTGCAGTTTTAGGAATTACGACATTACTTCGGCGATAGGCAACACAATGTCTTTGAGCGATGCGGCGCGTTCTATGCACAATTGGCTAATCCTGAAAGTTAAATCGTCTGATTTGGCTAAAGATTTTGATTTTATAAAGTTGAGTGAGCGCGGCAAAGTTTTTGAGCAGGGAAATTATGTTGAATGGAACTGGCAAAATTACGAAAAAGTTATTAATAAGGAATTTCCCGAACTAATCTCCGTATTTCAGGAAGCGAAGCGAAACGAGAAGTTAAGGAAACATATTATTTTCACCAGTCTTAACCGGCTGGGCTTCAGCAATTGCAAAATCGGGCATATCAGTTTTGACGTTCTAATAACACCTTTGCCGGCTGAGAAATTTACAGTTTCAATTAAAGACAAAAAAGAAAATCTCGAAGGTTTTACGCCGGAAGCCGCCATCCAAGCTGTTGCCGAAAATATAAAAGACGAATGCCTGGAATGTAACGGAATTAAATAGAAAAGTCTTGACGAATTTTCGTCAAGACTTTTTCTTTTACCTTCCCCTT
>DATHBC010000154.1:0-1886 GCA_035296345.1 Pyrinomonadaceae bacterium
GGCAATCGTCCGTCAGGCGCGCAATCGCGTTAACGTCGACGCCGGAGGCGAGCGCGGATTCAAACGTCAAGCCGTCCATCTGATAAAGCAGTCTTTTCGACAAAACGACCGCCGAGCGCGAGACTTTTTCGTAAACCGAGACGTAATTTTTCACGTCCTCCGCGAAACCGTCGTCCGAAAAAACCCGATTGACCAGACCGAGCTCGCGCGCCGTTTCGGCGTCGAATTCAAACCCTTGCGTCGCCAGCTCGAAGGCGCGTTTTTCCGAAACGTTGCGGCGCAAAATCGCCATCACCATCGCCGGGACAAAACCGATTTTCACCTCCGGATAACCGAAGCGCGCCGAACGGCTCGCCAGAACCAAATCGCAAGCCGTCGCCAGCCCGCAGCCGCCCGCCAGCGCGCGCCCCTGAACCGCCGCGACGACCGGAATTTTCACTCGTCTAATCAAAGCGAAAAGCTCCATCAAATCGCGCGCGTCTTCCCAATTTTCCAGCACGTTGCTTTCCGAAATTTTCTGCAAAGCCGATAAATCCGCGCCGGAACAAAAATCCTTGCCCGCGCCGCCGATAACAATCGCGCGCAGGTCGTCCCGTTTATCGGCTTCGCGCAGAGCGTCTTTAAGAGAACCGATAAGCGCGTCGTTCAAAGCGTTGCGCTTTTCGGGTCGGTTAAGAGTGATAAAGGCGATTTTATTTTCGGTTTCGTAGATTATTTCAGACATTTGACACAATTTTTACTTCAAAAGATTTGTTGCTTTATCTATCTCAGTCGCAAAATTTTCAATTGTGCGAGCCGTGATTTCGATTTGCTCGCTCGCCTCTTTCCAGTCGCGTTGCTCGATTGCCTCGCGGACGGCGGGCAGAGTTTTCACGCCGTAGCCGGTGTAAAATCCCGGCGCGTAGATTTGGTGTTTAAACCATGAGCGGCGCGGCAAGCCTTCGCGGCGAGTCAGCGCGCGCTCGGTGCGATACAAAATTTCGCTCAGAGATTTTTGCGCGGCGGGCGACAATTGCCTGGTCTTCGATACGGTCTGATAATTTTTCGCGCTTTCTTGAAGTTTTGCCAGCGCGTTTTGCAGCGGCGCGAAATTCAGAAACGGGACGTCCGTTTTCGGTTTCGGCGCGACGAAAGTTTCCGTCGGGTCAGCCGCGACCGCAAACATTCCGTCGGAAATCAGACGATTCGTCATCCTGGTTTCTTCCCGCAGATTGTCGGCGAGCGTCGTTACTTCCCGGACGTATGTCGAAACCGTATCGGCAAAGTTCGTAAATTCAAACGGCAGAATTTCGGCGTCGGCAAGGCGCAGAGTCGCCCGCCCGCAAACTTTCGCCAGCGCGATGCCGTAATCGAAATTCGGGTCGCCGAAGCGCGTGAAATGGTCAAACGAATCGTAAATCGAATGATACGAGCCGCCGCCGTCCTCGCCGCCGAAACCGATATTAAACGAAGCGATGCCGAGATGCTGCAAAAACGGCGTGTAATCCGAACCCGACCCGAGCGCGTAAATTCGCAAATCGCTTCTTTCCAGCACTTCGCGGCGCGAAGCGGGCGAGCCGTTGACCGCCTGTAAAGCGCGCAGACGCTGCCAGACCGAAACTTTCGTCTGCGGGTCGGTCACGTCGCGGGCGATTTCATTGGCTAGTTTTTCGAGCGTGTGCGAGCCGCCGACGCCTAAGAACCCGCGCCCGTTTGAATCGGAGTTGATGTAAACGACGGCTTTTTGCCGCAATTCATCGGCGTGAAGCTCAGCCCATTCGGTCGAGCCTAAAAGCCCCGGCTCCTCGGCGTCCCACGCGGCGTAAACAATCGTCCGTTTCGGTTTCCAGCCGGTTTTCGCCAGCTCGGCGACGCCGCGCGCTTCTTCCATCAGAGCGACCATTCCG
>DATHBC010000155.1:0-1691 GCA_035296345.1 Pyrinomonadaceae bacterium
TCCAATCAGGACATACCAGGTCCAGGCAATCGGCGTCGCTTCCGGCGCGACGGCGAATCTTTTGACGAATTCCAGATACAGCAGGTAGCTCATCAAAACGAGGCTCGTCAGCATTCCGATGAGAGCGTGTTTCTGACGCGCCCGCTTGACGAAAGTTCCGACCAGAAAAACGCCGAGAATCGGTCCGTTGATGAGCGAGGCAATCGAAAGCGCCGAATCCAGAGCCGAGCGTTCCTGCTTCATCACGACCAGCGCGACCAGAATCTGCACGATGCCGATAATAACCGTCAGCCAGCCCGCGACCTTCAAAAAATGCTTGTCGGATTTATCGCCCGCGAACGGTTTGTATAAATCGTTGACGGCGGTCGCCGCAATCGAGTTCAAAGACGACGAGAGAGCCGCCGCGAAAATCGCCGCCACGACCAAGCCGGACAAGCCCGAAGGCATGAATTTAGTAATAAAATCGGGAAAAACCTTATCGCTGCCCGTAAACGGAAAAGCGCCGGTCGCCGTCGCGTATTCCGGCGCGTTAAACGGCTGGTAGAACGCGAAAAGCAAAACGCCGATGAAAAGAAAACCGATAAACTGCCCTAAAACGACCGCGCCCGACGAGAGCAGCGCCAAAATCGCGCGCCGCGGTTTGCTCGTGCAAAGGTAACGCTGGACGAGATACTGGTCTGTCCCGTGCGTGGACATCGTCAGAAAACAGCCGCCGAGCAGCCCTGCAAAGAAAGTATAAGTTTTCGTAAAATCGAACGGCAGCGAAAACTGCAAGCCGCTCGACAAAAAGGGAACCGGCAGATTATAAGCGGTTTCGCGCGCGCCGAAATCGAACAGGCTGAATTTCTGAAACTGCTCGCCGATTGCCACGGCTCCGGAAAATCCGCCGTTAATCTGGTTGGCGATAACCAGCGCCGCCGCCAGCGCGCCGCCGATATAGATGGCAAACTGCACGACTTCGACCCAGATGACCGCCTCCATTCCGCCGTAAAACGTGAAAACAATCATCACGATTCCGAGCAGAATGATCGAGGCGACGACAACGTAATCGGAATTGGTTTCCGGCTGAAACGCCGTGTAAACGGCGGCGAGAACGATTGCCGTCAAAAGCAGCCGGATACCGTCGGCGATATTTCGCATCACGACGAAAAGCGCGGACGCCAGCATTTTCACTTTCGTGCCGAACCGCTCGCCCAAAAGCTGGTAAACCGTCTGCAAATCGCCTTTGAAATAAAGCGGAATAAAAACGAGCGAAATCACGACGCGACCGAGCATGTAACCGAAAACGAGCTGCAAGAACTGAAAATTTCCGTTTTTCGCAAAAGCGATTCCGGGCACGGAAATAAACGTAATCGTCGAAGTTTCCGTCGCCACAATCGAAGCCGCAATCGCCCACCAGGGCACGCTGCGGTCGCCGACGAAATAATCTTCCGTCGTTTCCTGCCGGCTCGAAAACCACACGCCGAACAGGGTCACGCCGATTAAATAACCGAAAATAATGACTAAATCCAAAGTTTGCATCGCGTCCTGCCTGATAAGAAAAAAAGAATCAATTTACAAAAGCCATTAGATTTTTTTATCTTGAAAAGCGCGTTTGGTCAAACGCCGAGCGCCTTTTACGCCTCAATTACTTATTCGACTTTTTTTATTTCGGTCGCAAAAAAGATGTTCGAATCTTTCATGCCGAAATC
>DATHBC010000156.1:0-5452 GCA_035296345.1 Pyrinomonadaceae bacterium
CTTTTTCGGATTCCTGCGCGATGCGCTCCGAATCGCCGTCCGAGGCGTTGGTGGCGAGGCTGTAGATGCGTCCTTCGACTTCGGCAAAGTAAAAGGTGCGCGATTGAATCTGCCCGCCCGTGCCGGGCGATTGGGCGACGACAACGTAAACTTTCCTGCCGCCGACCTCTTTCTGGTAATCGTTGACGACCCAGCCCTGTTCTTTCATCATCCGGTCGATAACCGTGCGGCGCAGAGCGGTGGTTTGAACGCCGCCGACCGTTTTGCTGCGTCCGACATTGTTGTCGCCGCCGTCGACGGCGGGACCGACGACGCCCAAAGAAGCCGTCCCGATGGTTTTTCCGTTATCGTCGTCGACGCGGAATTGCAGCTCGCCCTGCGTCGCCTGATTTTTCTTCCAGCCTCTCGGCGCGGTTTCGCCGGAAGGCAGCAGCGATTGCGTCGTATCTTCCGCCTGCTGCTGTTTCTGATTCGATTTTGGAGATTTAGCGGATTTTGCCGTTTCCGCTTTCTCTGTCGACGCCGTCGAAACATCCGTTCCTCTTTCTTTCGCCAACTGCATCTGGCGCAAACGCAGAGCACGCTTGCGGGCGGCGACGGCTTTCTGGCGGCGCTGTTTGCCGCGATACCATTTCCACCAGGCTTTCGAATATTTTTTCAGTTTTTTCTTTTTCTTTTTATGATATTTCGCACCGGCTTCCGAATGATTGGTCGCGACCGGGATTATCACTCCCAGCGATACCAACAAAGCTAACGATAATGCTATTGCTCGCAACATACTTCCTCCAATTCGTTAAAGAACCGTTTCCTTAACTACTTCCTCAATCGTTGTTATTCCTTCCCGTATTTTATAAAGACCGGATTCGCGCAAAGTTATCATTCCGAGTTCGATGGCTTTTTTGCGCAGTTCGATGGCGCTCGCGCCGATGATAATCAATTCGCGCAGCTCGTCCGTCACTTCCATCACCTCGTAGAGACCGACGCGACCCTTATAGCCCGTGCCGTTGCAGATTTGGCAGCCTTTGCCTTTATAAGTCTTGATTTCCGGAGCTTCGTCTTCGGAAAATCCGATTTCGACAAGTGCTTCGGGCGGAAGATGAGTTTCTTCCTTGCATTCCTTGCAGACGCGGCGGATAAGTCTCTGCGCCTGAATGATGTTGACGCTGGTGGCGACCAGAAACGGTTCGATGCCCATATTGACCATACGCGAAATCGTCGAAGGCGCGTCGTTCGTGTGCAGAGTGGAAAGCACCATGTGACCGGTCAGCGCGGCTTTGATGGCGATTTCCGCCGTTTCGAAATCGCGGATTTCGCCGACCAGAATGATGTTCGGGTCCTGGCGCAGGAACGAACGCAGAGCGGCGGCGAAATTCAAGCCGATTTGCTCTTTCATCTGCACCTGATTGATGCCGGGCAGGTTGAATTCGACCGGGTCTTCCGCCGTCATAATATTCGTTTCGGAAGTATTTAAAGCCTGCAAAGCCGAATAAAGCGTGTTCGTTTTACCTGAACCGGTCGGACCCGTCACGAGAACCATCCCGTACGGCTTGGAGATGTTGCGCTGGAAAATTTCCAGAGACTGCGGCTCGAAACCGAGCTTGGTCATATCGAGCATCAGCTTGTCTTTGTCCAGCAGGCGAAGCACGACTTTTTCGCCGAACAGCGTCGGCAAACTGGAAACGCGAAAATCCAGCTCGCGCGAGCGGTTGTCGATTTTGACTTTAATCTTGATGCGCCCGTCCTGCGGCAGGCGTTTCTCGGAAATGTCGAGCTTCGCCATGATTTTCAGACGCGAAATCAGCGCGTCGCGCATCTTCAGCGGCGGGTGCATCACATCATACAAAACGCCGTCGATGCGAAAGCGGATGCGAAAATCTTTTTCGTAAGGCTCGATGTGAATGTCGGACGCGCCGCGCCGCAAGCTGTCGACCAGAAGAACGTTGACCAGGCGCACGACGGGCGCGTCCTCGCTTGCTTTGGCAAGCTCGGCAAGATCGATTTCCTCGTTTTCCTCGACGACTTCAAAATCGCCGTTAATGTCTTTTTCAAACTGAAAACGGTCGAGCGAAACGGTCAAATCCGATTCTACGAGTCTTTGCTCGACTTTCCCCGTGCCGTTCGTCGTCCCGTTGCCGTTACCGTTTTTGGTAAATTTCGCGGCGACTTTTTCAAAGCGGTCGCTCGCGCCGACCACTTCGATGGATTTCGAGATGCTGTAATACCTGCCGACGGCGGCGTGAATCGAGGTTTCCGACGCGATGACCGGCTCGACGTTCAGACCGGTCATAAATTTTATGTCGTCCATCGCAAAGACGTTGGTCGGGTCAGCCATCGCCAGCGTCAGGGTCGCGCCGACTTTGGAAATCGGCAGCACGGAATATTTCAGCGCGACTTCCTGCGAAATCAGATTGATGGTCTCCCGCTCGATGTGAAATAAATCGAGATTGATGGACGGAACGCCGTATTGACGCGACAAGACGGCAGTGATAACGTCGTCCGAGATAAAATCGAGCTTGACTAAGTTAGAACCTAAACGACCACCCTTTTCACGTTGATATTCCAACGCCTCGCGCAATTGTTGTGGAGTTATTAAATTTTCGCGGACAAGAATTTCTCCGAGTTTTGCTGACATTGATTTATTTTTCTATTGACGATTAAGTCCTGATATTTGTTGACTTACGTTGAGAAAGGATTCGCAGGCTGACGGTTTTAATAAAACTCAAAAGACAATGCTGGCAACGATGATAAACATCGTTGATTGTTTATATTATATGTTTAACTATAAGGTGTCAAGATTTCTTTTAGAGAAATTTGCGATTAACGGCGAGAAAATCCGGAATTTTCCGGCGCGGCTTTCGCGCGAAAAATCGAAAGGCTGTCGCTGAATTTAATTTATTCAGCGACAGCCTTTCGATTGATTGATAATTAACCGAAAACTAGGTTCGTTTTTTCGCGGGGGTCGTTTTGGTATTTTTCTGCGGCGTCAATTTTTCCTGAGTTTTCAGGTAATCGACGGCTTCCTTGACGCTCTGTTTCAGAGGATGCGTGTCGGGAGCAGTTGTCGTAAAACGTTCCATGAGGTTCAAGCCTTCCTGCATCTGTTCCTTGTTGCTGGCAATCACGCCTGAATTAAACAGGGACAAGCCCAATCCGGCGAGCAAATCCGCGTCGTCGGGCGCAGATTCGAGCACTTTGCGGTAGAGCGGAATGGCTTCGTCGGATTTGCCGATTTTGCGCAGCGCGTCAGCCATCTGGATTTGCGCTTTAGTCTTTTTCGCGGCGTCCGTTTCGAGCGCGATATAAGCGTCGACGGTTTGAACCGCTTCAGCCGCTTTGTTTTCGTCGGCTCTGGTTTCAATCAAGAGACGATAAACGTCGCTCATAATCGAATACGCCACCACTCGGTTCGTGTCATAGCCTTTCTGGACGTTGGCTTCGGCGGAAGACGCGTTTTTCAGAATGTCAATCGCTCTTTGAGACGCGGCAATGGATTCCAGAAAGTCTCTTTTCATCGCCTCCAGATGCGTGGCTTTGTTCGCGCCGTCGCTGATGGATTTTTTGTAGTTGCTGACGGCGCGCTGTTTCAGAGCATCGGCTTTATTGTTCAGAAAAACGGGCGCGGTTCCCGCAAATTCGGGGTCGGCTTTGTAGCCTTCGTCAAATTTGAAGATAGCCGTATCCCAATCGCTGGCTTCAAGGGCTTTTCTGCCCTCGGCTATAGCGCGGTTGATGACTTCGTTCGAATTTTTAATTCTGTCGTTTTTGGCTTGTATTTCGGCGTTTTTCTTAATTAATTCTTCCTGTTTTTTCTTTTCTTCAGGACTTAATTCAGTGGTGGCGGTAGCGGCGGTGGATGAACCGCTGGCGAGCGCCGCGCGGATTTCTTCTTCGGTCGGAACTTTTCCGTCGCCTTCCGCGACCTCAATGACGATATTTTCCATGCCGGCTTTGACGTTCGGAAAAAAACCGGATCTGATATTCGGCGCAGAGGCGACCAGCACATATGTCTGACCGTAAAGAACGCCGGCAAAATTGAAATATCCTCTTTTATCGGTTTTCGCCGGCTGCAATCTGCCTTTTGTCGTATCGGTGCGATAAGCGATAATTTCCGCGCCTTCGACCGGAACGATTGTATTATCGGCTTTTTTAAGCTGGACGCGCCCGCGAACCGGCGCGGTCTGGGCGTAGGCAAGCAGGCTGCCCGCCGTTAAAAACGCGGCGATAACAAATAATGAAACAATAAAGTTTTTACGATACATTTGAATCCTCCAGGGTGTTCGAGACAAGAGCTGAATCTTGTCTAAGATGAACAAAGCAAAAAAATAGTTGTTATTCTTTGCTGATTTTAACTCAAAGGCGCGCAAAATTTAAGCATAAAAACGCGCTCCGGCACGACGGGCGGCGCATTTTTTTCTTTTCTGTGTTAATCTGTCGTTCTTGAAAGGCGACCGGACGCGGGATAAAAGGAAACAAACTGCGGATATTTTCTCGAAAGCCAGCCTTTCTTCCACTGATAAACCCAATGCGATTTACGGTTCTCGGAAGCGGTTCGACGGGCAATGCCGTTCTCATCACCGCCGGAAAAACAAGAGTTTTGGTCGACGCCGGGCTAAGCGCGAAAGAAATTTTGCGCCGTCTCGCCTGCGTCGGCGAAGACTGCGCGGGGCTCGACGCTGTTTTAATCACGCACGAGCACAGCGACCACGCGGGCGGCTTGCGCGTTTTGCTGAAAAGCATAAAGTGCCCGGTTTTCATCTCCGGCGCGACGCGCGACGCGTACCTGCGCGAAAAGCCGAATCTGACGAACGGCGAACCGCAAAAACGCGCCGACGCGATGCGCGACCGCACCGTCGAGATTGATTCGGGCAAGGACTTTCGCATCGGCGAAATCGATTTTCATCCTTTCAGCGTGCCGCACGACGCGGTCGATAATTTCGGTTTCGTCGCCGAGCACAACGGCGTTAAAGTCGCGACTTTAATGGATTTCGGCTGCATCACGACGCTGATAAAAGAAAAACTGATGCGGTGCGACGGCATCGTCATCGAATCGAATCACAGCCGCGATATGCTGCGCGCCTGCGCGGTCTATTCATGGGATTTGAAACAGCGAATCATGTCGCGCAACGGGCATTTGTCAAACGAAGATTTATGCGATTGGCTGACAAACGATTTTGACGGCAGCGCCCGGTACATCGTTTTAGCTCACCTGTCGCAGCGCGCCAACGAGCCGCATCTGGCGCGCCTGATGGCTGAAACCGCCTTACAGCTTCGCTCGCCGCTTTTCAGATGCGAAACGAAAATCACCCTTTCCAGACCGAAAGACCCGACCGAATGGATTCAATTCTAACGGAAAACGGAGAATGGAAAACGGAAAATGTCGAAAGGAAAATTAATCCGGAATCTTAAATTCCGAAGCCTTAATTTTCCGTTTTCCATTCTCCGTTTTCCGTTA
>DATHBC010000157.1:0-2187 GCA_035296345.1 Pyrinomonadaceae bacterium
CCGGGCGGTTTCGGCAGGTTTTTTTACTTTCGTCTTAAAAAGCGTCGAGCCTGAAGCAAATTTCAAGCGGCGGCTTGAAATCCTTAAATCGTTATTTTGCTTCTACTTAATAAAATCTCAAGTTCGGCTCAAGTCCGGTTCAATAATTACTCAAGCCCATCTTTATATTCTTGAATCATTCAACGGCGAAATCTTTTCAGCGCAGTTTTGACTACGCCCCTTGTAGTCGGGAAAGACGGACACGCCGACATTTAAATTTTCAGGGAGACATGAGAGATGAGAAGGGATTCGGATAGGAAATTCGGTAAAAGCATCGTTACCGCAAGCTTGCTGATTATCGCGGCGGTTGCGGCGGGTTTCATTCATTTTAATTTTTATTCGACCGAGGTCGATGCTTCCGGCGTCGCCAATTCGGTCATCGTGCAGCTTAAGGACGACCCGGCGGCAGTCTGGAAAGCGAAACAGGTCAAGGCTGGAAACCAGGTTTCCGACCAGCAATTGCAAGCTTATCGAAATTCGCTGACCGCGAAGCAGAATGAATTTCTCGCCGATTTGCAGGCGCGCAACATCAGCTACGAGATTGACGGCGTAGACATTAAGGATTTTGCGGGCGCGACGCAGATGCGCGCCGATTATCGCTTTAACCTGGTTTTAAACGGCGTCACCTTGAAAGTTCCGGCGGCGGCAATCAACGTCATCAAAGCGATGCCGCAGGTCAAGAGCGTCAAGCCGAACGATAACCTGCAAATCAATCTGAATAAAAGCGTTCCCTACGTCAACGCGCCGGCGGTTTACGGGCAATACCCGGAGCTGACGCCGTTTGACGATTTCCGCGAAGGTTTTGAGGGTCAGGGCATGAACGTCGCCGTTCTCGACACGGGAATCGACTGGGCGCACCCGATGTTCGGCGGCGACGCGACTCCGCCGCGTCTCGGCATCGCTCCGCCGAACGCCGCCGTCAACACGAATAAAAAAGTTATCTATTATATGTCGTTTACGGGCGGCTTGATTGACGATTACGGTCACGGCTCGGCGGCGGCTTCGAATATCGCGGGCTATCTGGCGATGGCTCCGGGCGCGGACGGTCTGCCGGGAACGACCGACGACATTCGCGTTCACGGCGTCGCGCCGCAGGCGAAACTGATGGGCTACAAGGTTTGTCTCGGCGTCGGACGCTGCGTTTCGGCTTCGACGATTCTCGCTATCGAAGACTCGGTTTCGCCGACCACGCTGACATTGCAGCCGAAACCGATTGCGCACGTCATCAACCTGAGCCTCGGCGGCGTCGGCGGTCCGGATTCGGATACGGCGCTCGCGGCGGATAACGCCGCTCTGCTCGGCACAATCGTCGTCGCTTCAGCCGGAAACTCCGGTCCGGGCGAAGGCACGGTCGGCGCTCCGGCGGCGGGCAGACACGTCATCGCGGTCGGCGCGACGACAGACCCGGCGGCGGCAAACTCGAACTGGTCGGTCGACGTTCTGAAAGCGAACGCGATTCCGCAGGCGCTGACCGGCGGCGTCACCCCGGCAAATAATCTTCCGGCGCAGGACGGTTTCAGCCGCATCAAGCTTTATCCGATGGCTGGAACGCCCGACCCGGCTCCGGCTTCCATCGCTCAACGCTATACTTTCGTCAACCTGTTCGCGATTAACTCGACTTATCCGGCGAGCGTCGCGGGACGCATCGCGCTGATTAAAGATTCCGGCTTGGCTTCGGGAACGTTTTTCGACATCTGCGCCAACGCCGCGCTGAACGGAGCGGTCGCCGCGATTTTGATTTCGGATTTGACGAACCCGACCGCGATTCGCGGCACGATTCCCTGCTCGGTCGTTACGCCGGGCGACGGCGAAATTCTGATTGACGCGATTTCTTCGAGCGACAACAACGCCATCGACCCGCCGAACGGCACTGTTTCACAGCTTCCGATTCGCCTGAACCCGTATCTGACCAACGTTTTCGTCGGCGAAACCGCCGGTTTCAGCTCGCGCGGTCCGGTTCAGGGCTTGGGACAGGTCAAACCCGACGTCACCGCGCCGGGCGTGGCGATTACGAGCGCGACCGTGCGCGTCGGCTCAGCCGATACCAACACGGGAACGATGTTCGACCCGACCGGATACGTTAAGGCGACCGGGACGAGCTTTTCGGGACCGCACGTGGCAGGCTCGGCGGCGCTTATCAAACAGGCT
>DATHBC010000158.1:0-2168 GCA_035296345.1 Pyrinomonadaceae bacterium
GAGATATTCGGGCGTTTTCGTCGGGCTGATAAAGCGGGTCGAATCATTGAGTGCAAAAGGCATCAGCGCCACGTCCCAGCCCGCGATATAGGACGGCAAATCCTTGTAATCCTTCATTCCCAGATAATGAATGTTTCCGGGACGCGGCAAATCCGCCTCGTCGATTTTCACGACCGGACCGATCATCACGATTTGCCATTCGGGACGCTTTTCGGCGATTTCGCGTAAAATCTCAAGGTCGATGCGCTCGTCAATCACGCCCGCGTAGCCGAGGCGCGGATGCGGAATCGCTTTCTGGTCTTCCATCGCGTCTGCGCCGATTTTGCGCGCTTTGTTGAAATGCGCCGTGTCGATGCTCGACGGAAAAGCCCAGACGTTCGGATTCTGATGGCGTTTCGCTTCATACAGGCTCTGCCCGCCGGTGAAAACCACGTCGGCTTTTTCAAACAGTTTCGCTTCGTTTTTGATAAGCTGCGGCGGCGCGCTTTTGAATAAAGAAAGCTCGTCCATGCAGTCGTAAACAATCGCCTCGGGCTGCAAATGGTCGGTAAAGCTGACCGCCATCGGCGTGTAATACCAGAGCACGAAATTTCCGACTTCGCGCCCGCCGAGCATCCCGTCGATTTGCTCGCGGATGACGTTTTCGGAGTTTTCCGCGTCGGCGTGATTCAGGCGCGGCACGACGACAAAAAGATTATCCTCGCGCGGGCTGATGTCCAAGCGCGACGGCTCGTCCGAAAAAATCGGTTCTTCGATAAAGAAGACGCGTCTTTCGCGGGCGAAACGGCTTAATAAATGCTGCGGTCGCTGGTAGACGAAATCCCAGCGCAGATGAGAGAGGCAAACCAAATCGTAGTTTAAAACATCGTTTGTTTCCGGCGAGTTATCTGTCAAAAAAGCGTTTCCCTTGTTCATTCTTTTTAAAAACAGCTTTCTTAAAATTATCCGCGGACGATAAAACGCAACCTGCCCGCAAAAGTTAAAATACGATCAAAATTATATATAAAATCAGTCTATCATTGCCAGCCGCAAATTGTATGTCCGCTAGCGGACACAATTAATTTTTTTATGTTTATTATCCAGCGAAACAAAGGCTGAAAGTACTGAGTACTGAGTAGTGAGTACTGAGTTTTTGTCTTCAACTCAGCACTCAGCACTCAGTACTCTTTTATATCAGTGCACCGACGATGACTGCAAATATTCTTTCGTCGCCTGATAGCATTCGCAGGCGGACATTTCCAGCCGGCGGCGGTCGAGAATTTTGATGCAGCCGCGCACGTAGTCGATAATGCCGCTTTCTTTCAGAGCCTGCGCCAGATTGGTGACGGTCGGGCGATTGATGCCGAGACAGACGGCAATCTGTTCCTGCGTCAGGCGCAGGCATTCGCTCGCGGTGCGGTCTTGCAGCATCAGCAGCCAGGTGCAGAAACGCGCCTCGGCGACGTGACGGATATTGCAGGAAACGCGCTGCGAAATCTGCGCGATATACGTATTGGCGTAATTCAAAAGCAAAAACTGCAGGCTCGGGTTACGCAGAAATTCTTCTTTGAGCACGGAGGTTTTAATGCGGAAAACTTTTCCGGCGGTCATCACCTGCGTCCAGAAAGGCGACGGAGCCGAGCCGAAAACGGCGTTCAGTCCGATCATTCCTTCGTTGCCGACCATGATGATTTCAGCCGTGCTGCCGTCGGCAAAGCCCTGAAACTGTGAAACCGTCACGTCTTCGGGAAAGTAAACGTAATTGATGCTCTCGCCCGCCTGATTGAGTTCCTCGCCGCTCGCCAGCGAAACGGTTTCCAGATAAGGCGAAAGCCGCACGAAATCGCTGTCGGTCAGAGAGTTAAGCAGTTGATTGGAAAATAACTTTTTAATCTGCGAGGTTTCCGGAGCCGCGAGAGGCTGACCGCGTCTTTTCAGCAGCCTGCCGCCGAGCGGCTGGCGGCGACGGCTCAGCAAATCCCGGCTGCCCGTCGTCTGAAGTTTGGAATGCGAGGTTTTAAAAGCAAAACCGTTTTTATTATTTGGTTCATTGCCCGCTAATTTTTTTATTGCCATTACCCTTACCTACCTTGATAAAAATTTAATCGCTTTGACACGCTTCAATCGTTCGTTGAAAAACGATTTTGTTTTTCGTGTTTCGCGCAAGCTATTCGCTCAATTCATAAGAC
>DATHBC010000159.1:0-3501 GCA_035296345.1 Pyrinomonadaceae bacterium
AGTCGTAACAGGCGATAAACAAATTATCCCACTTATAAGCTTCTAATGGAAAATCCGCTTTAGGTTTGAAATGGTCGATAGTTTCAACTCCAATCGGGCGTTTATCGCAATAAGAGCAATGATGTTTTGTCATTGCGATTAGAAAAGGTAAAAGCATTTGATTAACTTTTTGCCCTTTATATTGAACCCATTGAAAATCATTTCCAAGTTCCGGATTGCTGCGCTTAGCTTCCCATTGTTTTCCCCATTTTTCTGAGTTTTCATCAAGCCATTGAGGTGATTCAGCACGCTCGATTTTCATCATATTTCGTAAGGCTCTCCCGTCTCTTTGCTAAGTCTGGCTAATTCCAGAAAAACGAGGCTTTGTAACTCTGCGCTCTGTGAGGCAAGGTATCTCGCCGAACTTAAAAACTCATCCTTATTGATTTCATTATTTCCATTTGATTGATGAATGTGCCTGCTTTGCTTTAGAAAATCTTCCAGTTTCTCCTGCGTTTTCTCCCCAAAACGCTCATCAATATCAAAAACTTCCCGCAAAACCGTTTGATAACTATATGCCGTTTTCGTCAAACTCTTTTCGGCAACTCTCGCTTTACCATTTTCGACTTTTAACTCGTAAACCCAAGCAGCATCAACTGAATTGACAACAAACGGCGAATGCGTCGAAACAAAAATCTGCGAATTTTTGAAGAGTTTTTGCACAACAGGCAAAACTTTTCTCTGCCAAGCAGGGTGAAGATGCACTTCGATTTCATCGAGTAGTAAAATCAGATTCTTTTCTGTAATTGGTAAATTGTCTTGCCACTTCAACAAATCAATTCTACCGAGCAAATCCGCAATCCAACTAATTAAAGAACGCAATCCATCAGGCAAAACATCAAAGTCTAATTCCTCACCGTGTATTTTTAACTTCAACTCAGTTGGCGACCTTTTCAAAACAAATTTTACATCATAATCTGTAACATCCTTTATAAACACCTCAATCGCATTAATAACAGCATCATACTTTTCCGCCTCATCAAAACTTTTATCTTCTTTTGACAACGCTCTGTTTGAAATGTTGTTTGCAACTAACTGATTTATCGTAATTTCGCTTTGCTTTCGGTAATCTTTGATAAAGTCCAATGATTGTGAAAGCGGATTAAAATCTTTTGGCAGGTAATTAGCTTGAACTGTTTCGCTTTCGATTTGTCTGTAACCTGAAAAGGCAAATGCAGCAAAAGTTATTTCCCCGCTATAGCCTGATAGATAATGCCTGTAAGAAGATAAACTTCCCGCTTCATCATGTACAGTTAATTCTTTTGTTTGTGTATTCGGATAAACAATTGTTTTGGGATTTACAGCATTTATTAAATTATCTTCATAACTAATTGAAAGAAAACTGTGCGCCAAAATTGAGTCCTTATCAAAAAAACTACGAAACTTTTTACTAAAGTTGTTTATATTACGTACTTGAACATCTTTAATGAAGCTTATTTTTGTAGCTGTTAAGTAAGGATTAAAGATACTTGCTAAAGCCTGTAAAATCGTGGACTTTCCCGTTCCATTTTGACCTGTAAATATATGAATTTCCGCTTTATCTTTCGCAGGACAAGGCTGAAACTTAATCGTTTCGTCATCGAAAACGCCGATATTTTTCAGTTGTAATTTTCGGATTTTCATAGCTTTGTTTCTGCGGTAATTGTATCGCAAAAAGGCGATTATCGCGCTAAATTTTTGCTAATCAGCAGCAAATCAAATCTTAACCTTTTGCCTTTAATCATCGCAAGACCGGCAATAAAAAAGCCTTAACCAACTTGTTTGGTTAAGGCTTCGGATTCGATACGGATTTAAAAAATCAATCAATTCGGAGCGAAGCCGGTGAAATCCAAATCGTCCTTATCGCCGAGCAGCTCGAAAGCCTGCGTGTTCGGTTTGAAAGTATAACGCCGGTGCTGGATTGTCGCGACGAACACATAACCCGCCTGTAGATTGTTAAATCTGAATATTCCGAAGCCGTTGGTCAGGGCGGTCATCGTTTCCTGCGTGTCGGCGTTCAGAAGCGTGACCTGCGCGTTGCTGATGCCGCGACCGTTCTGGTCGACGGCGCGACCGTAAACCGTAGTTTGACCGACGGTCGGGTGAAAACAGTTGACGTTGATGTCGTCGATGCCGACCCATTCGTCCGCGCCGACCGCGTTAGTCGTGATAATGCGCACGTCGAGCATCGTCTGATTGATGGCGTCGTTCGGCAATCTCACACTCATAAATCTTTGAAAAGTCGCCTGATTCGGTCCGGTCGTCGCGTCGGCTAAGTAGCCGTTGGCAACGCTCGTATAATTACCGCTGCCGCCGATGCGGTATTGCGTGGCGACGGGCGTCACGGCGTTATTGGCGGAACTGTCGATGTCGCGCAGGCGAAAGCTGACGATAATCGGCTTGCCCGAGCAGCCCATGCTCGTGTTCAGATGAATCACCAGATTCGGCGCGGTCGCCGTGTCAGACCCTTTCAGGGCGACAACCGGGTCGGCGATTTCAAATTCGGCGACGCCGTCGACGGGCGTGGTCGCCGGATTCGTCTGATTGGCGTTCACATCGAGCGGATTATTCGGGCTGTCAGCCAGAATCGTGCGCGGGTCGGTTCCCGGCACGGGCGCGAGACCGTCGCCGCGAAAGGCTTCGATAGCGACGACGCCCGTCCAGTTGTCGTCCGCGGAGATTTGATTCGTATCCGACCAGTTTTGCAGATAAGGGCTGCCGGAACTGATTTCGATGTAGTAATTATTCGCCCGCGCGGTTATGTCGACGAAGCCCGTAACGGACGAAAACATCGCCGCCCACAGAATCGCTAAAACGCCGAGTGAGACGGCGACGAAATAAAATCTGTTTCTTTTGCCTGCCATTTTTTTCTCCTTGCAAATCGACGGGCGCGCGTTCGCAACAAGCGGATAAGTAAGCGTAATTTCGCTCGCCGCAAACCGGCGGTCTTTCGAATTCCGTCGATTTAGCTTTGTTTATAGTCCTAAAAACCGCAGTTTTTCAGTTTTCTGCGAAAAGATTTTCCGGAAACAAAAGAAAACCTTAGCCGGAACCGGAAAATCCCGCTTCGGCTAAGGTTCTAAAAAATATTTGAAGGCGAAAGCAATAAACTAGAAAGGCAAAATTAAGTCTGTAAATTCATTAACGATTGTTTTTTAAATAATTTTCCAATTCAAGTCCAAGTTCTATTGTCGGTGCGGTAATGCATTTTCCGCTTTCGATTTGATAAATTTCGTAATATGTTTCGTTTTCTTTTTCGATTTTAGAAATCACTCTTTCCTTATTTTTCTGAATAATTCTTTTATCTCTTTCTTTTGGCTTTTGGCATGCCAGACCGCCTTCCCATAGTTCCCTTCCGTCATTCGTAAAGTATCCCTGCACGTAACCTAAATCGCCGCAGCCGCGATATGTTTCTGAAAATCTCGGTGGCTTTGGCGCAATAGTAACCAATGCAGCAGTTTTTATATTTTCATCTTCAGTTAA
>DATHBC010000160.1:0-8893 GCA_035296345.1 Pyrinomonadaceae bacterium
CGGTCTCAGCTCGGACAGACCCGTCGCCGCCGATTACGACGGCGACGGGAAAACGGACATCGCCGTTTTTCGACCCGAAACCGGATACTGGTATTTGCAGCGTTCAAGCGCCGGTTTTACGGCGATGCAGTTCGGAACGGCGACCGACCGACCGGTTCCGGCTGATTTCGACGGCGACGGAAAGACCGACATCGCCATTCATCGCAACGACCGCTGGTATTTGCAGCAATCGGCTTCGGGCTTTCGCGTGGTGCAGATAGGTCTGCCGGGCGACCAGCCGATTCACACCGCGTATCTGCCGTAGCTAAATTGATTTATAAAAGAGCAGTGAGCGGTATTTATCTTTAATCCGCGATTTGCGACCCGGTATCTTTTCACTTCGGCATCGGCTGAAGGTAAACCCGAAGCTATTTTGAAAAATACTTGCGGCGCGGTCGGATAGATTCCGGCAAAGCCGGGTCGAACGCCGATTGCGAAACTTTCTCCACCGGATGAGAAAGCGGCTTTACCGAAGAGAGATTATTAAACGGCAATATCATCTGCCCGGTCGCCCCATTCCGGATTCCAAAATGAGTTTGCCGGTATATTTAACTCTTTACCGCCTCAAAAATCGAAATCAAATTTCTGCTTTTCGGGCTCGGCGTCTTGAAAAGCGCAAGCTTTGATTTTATGATTTGCAGATATTCTATAAATCTGAATACTGAACTGTTTACCGTCGTCATTTTATGAAAAGAAAGAAATGTCGATTTTGCGGCTCCGACGCGGGCTGTTACCGAATAGACAAACGATTTACTCTGAAAGCGATAATCCTTTCTTTTTCAATTGTTGTCGCGGCAGTGCTCGGCATGCTTGAATCCAAACCTTTTCTTCCGCTCGGAATTGCTTTACTTATCACGGCGATACTGTGCCTGGTTGTAATAAAAACTCCGCAATACTTTTGTCGCGCTTGCGGCGAGCGGCGACGCTGAAAACAAAAGCCGGTTTGCAAATTACAAGCAGGACTCTCCAGGAAAAAATATTGACTAAATAAATTATTCTGTTAAATTAGTCGATATTCCAGAGTATGATGTCCATGCTCCGCTAATTTAAGGCGGGCTGGACGAAGCTGAACCGGGCTTTTAAACAAGCCCGATAAAGTGTCCCGCTTTTCCGGGACGGTATTTATATGAGTAATCTCCGCGCAACGGCTTACCTGTTTTTAATTTTATCTCTCCTCTTCCTGATTATCTCTTTCACAGCCATAGCAGAAGAAGATACCTTAAGGGATACGGTATTTTTAGTCGGCGGGCTTTTAATGGGCGCGTTGAGCATACTTTTGTTTCGCAGGAATAACCGGCGAAAAAGAAAAGTAAATACTTTGTTTTAAGGCAAGGATTATCTTGAGCG
This sequence comes from Pyrinomonadaceae bacterium, assembly GCA_035296345.1. Classification (GTDB taxonomy): domain Bacteria; phylum Acidobacteriota; class Blastocatellia; order Pyrinomonadales; family Pyrinomonadaceae; genus JALZHR01. The sequence continues at coordinate 1,387 of DATHBC010000160.1, forward strand.
GCTATAAGGTCAAACGACAGGCTTCGCGCCGTCATGCGGGCACGGCATGACGGCTATAAAACCGAAAAAAGAATATGTCTTCCGGATTCGCCGTTATATCGGTTTTCATGGTAAAAAAGCCCGATTGATTTGTAGAAATTTATTTCACCGTTTTAGCTTCGGCTTTAGTGTTCGGTTGCAGGGAGCGGTCAACGGCTTCGTCTTCGACTTCGCCGCCGCGGCTGACGGGGATTTCCGACGGGTTTGTGTATTTCAGCCCGCGTTCTTCAGAATCTTCGTCCGCCGGAACGATGAGTTTGGCGAACGATGCGGGCGGCGTGTAGCCGGGATAGTCGATGCGGGAATGATAGATGGCGACGAGCGATTTTATCATCGATTCGCGGATTAAGGTCAGCTCGCGCAGCGTTAAATCGCATTCGTCGAGCTGGTCGTCGCTCAGGATGGCGTCGATGATTTTGGTGATGATGTAGCGAATGTTTTCCGGCGTCGGCTGCGAGAGCGAGCGCGCGGCGGCTTCGCAGGAATCGGCAATCATCATAATGGCGGCTTCTTTAAACTGCGGTTTCGGTCCCGGATAGCGAAAATCCGATTCTTCGATTTCCTGATTTTCGCCAGCCTGCGCCTGCGCCTTGCGCAAAAAATAATGCAGCGTGCGCGTGCCGTGATGCTGCGGGATGAAATCTATGATGCGCGCGGGCAAGCCGATTTCCTTGCCGAGCTTGACGCCGTAAGTGACGTGGGCGATGATGATTTTCGCGCTCTGCGCCGGTTTCAGACGGTCGTGCGGGTTTTTGCCGAGCTGGTTTTCGACGAAATGTTCCGGCGCGGCGGTTTTGCCGATGTCGTGATACAGCGCGCCGATGCGGGCTAAAAGAGCGTTTGCGCCGACCGCGCGGCAGGCTTCTTCGGCGAGCTGCCCGACGGCGTGCGAATGCTGATTCGTGCCGGGCGCGCGCAGGGCGAGCTGTCCGAGAACGGGCAAATCGGCGTTTGATAATTCAAGCAGTTTAACGTCGGTCAAAATTCCGAAAATAGATTCGCAGACCGGCAGAAAAACCGCCGTCACCGCCGCCGTGATGACGCCGCCCAAAAGCCCGCAGGCGATTGTCAGCGTCACGGTATTAAAAATAAAAGGCTGCTGCGTGTAGCCGAGCAGGGCGACGGCGACCAGCGCGTTTGCCGCGCCGACCAGCAAGCCCGCCGTCGTCACCGACGAGCGCGAGCGGTAGCGTCCGATGCCGTAGACGGCAACCGCCGAAGAAATCGCCGCATACAAAACGAATTCGAACGGTTTCGGCGCGAGCAAACCCGCCAGCAGCGCCGAAAAAATTCCCGAAAACAGCGCGACCCGCCTATCGACCAGAAGGGTCGTCAGCAAACTGGCAAAGGCGAACGGAATGGCGAACGACCAGATCGTCGTGTCGTAAAAAGGCGCTTTGTAGTTTTGCAGGGCGGTATATTCCGACAGGCGAAAACAGATTGCCATCAAAAGCGTCTGGATGACGGCGACAAAGCCGAACAGCGCGTAAGTCCTCTCCGGCGAAAGCGTCAGGCGCGCGACCGTTCCGCGATGCTCGATAAAACGCCACGCGACCCAGTAAAGCGCGGCAATCAAAAAAAGCAAGCCGAAAAAACGATTCCATTTTCTGGTCGAATTGGTGTAATTGCCGATAGCGTTGATTTTCGCTATCACTTCGGGCGTGACGATGTCGCCTTCGCCCGCGATTCTCTGCTGGCGCTTGAGGGCAATCGTCACCGGCGGAATGCTCTGCGCGGCGGCTTCGCGGGCTTTGTTGGTCGCGTCGCTGTCGTAGATGACGCTCGGTTGAATGTAGGATTCAAGCGCGGTATAAAACGCCTCGGCTTCTTTGACGGAAAGGCTGCGGATTTCCGCCAGGCGGCTTTTCAGTTTTTCGCGCGCGGCGCTCAAAGCCGTCCATGTCGTTTCGGGCGCGCGCTCGGTAATCTGGCTGCTCGGTTTCTGGCGGTCGATCAGCGTAATGTTTTCACCGAAATACTGCTGGTCGGAATCGTTGTAAATACGACCGTCGGCGCTCTCGCGCAAAGCTCTGTAAATGGCGTCCAGCTCGTTTGTGCTGAAACGCCGCGCGGCAAAAACATTGCCGACGTCCGCGCCGCCCGCGCCCGTCCAGTGAACTTCGGCTTTGGCGTCTTCTTTAACATTCGCTTTGGCGTTTGAATTTTCCGCGCGCGAGTTGGAGTTTAAACTGTCGCCGTGACGCTGCAGGTTTTCCCAAGCCGAGCGAAAATTCTGGACGGCGGATTCGGAGCGATTCGATTCGAGCGTGAAAATCGGAAAAACGCTCTCGCGCGCCATCTGGCGATTTTTTTCGGTTTCTTCGGCGTCGGTGATTGAGATGTCGGCGGGCGAGCTGATGGTTTCGCGCAGGATGTCGCCTTCTCGGTATTGCTCGCCGGCTTGCGTGCGCCACATGGGATTTTGAATCAGAATCGTCGTCACTAAAATAAATAGAACGGTTCCAATCAAAAGAATCTGTCTTTTGCTTAAAGTTTGCAGCGGGCGCTTGGCATAGTTCGTCAGCCTGTTGCGGATTTTCGCAAAAGGCGGCGCAAGATTTGGAAGACGCTTACTCATTAAGTTTCAAGTTCCTGGTTTCAAGTTCGAAGTTAAAAATCAATCTGACTTTGAACTTTGAATCTTGAACCGCTTTGAACTTCTTCAGTTAAGTCTTTCGCTAAAACTTCTCCGATTTTTTCCAGAAGCGGCGGCAGTGTTTCCGGCTTGATAGCCGAAATTGCCACGCTTTCGGTTTGTTTGTCAAGCGATAACTGACGTTTTAAGGCATCGACGTCTGTTTCTTCGAGCAAATCCGCTTTGTTTAAAACTATGAGCTGCGGAATTTCGTTGAGCTTTAAATCGTGAAGAATCTTTTCGACCGATTCGATTTGCGCCAGCGCGCGCGGGTTCGAGGCGTCGACGACGTGAACGAGCAAATCGCTGTCGCCGATTTCTTCGAGCGTGGCGCGAAAAGCGGCGACCAGAGCTTCGGGCAAATCGCGGATAAATCCGACCGTATCGTTAATGATGACTTCCTGCTCGTAAGGCAGGCGCAGGCGGCGCGAAGTCGGGTCGAGCGTCGCGAACATTTTCTTTTCGGCGTAAACTTTGCTTTGCGTTAAAGTATTGAGCAAAGTGGATTTTCCGGCGTTCGTGTAGCCGACCAGCGAGATAATCGGCACGTCGCGCTTTAATCTTTCCTTGCGGCGATTGGCGCGCTGATAGCTTAAATGGTCGATTTCCTTTTCGAGCCGGTTGATTTTATCGCGCACGCGGCGACGGTCGGTTTCCAGCTTGGTTTCGCCGGGACCGCGCCCGCCGATGCCGCCCGCGAGCCGCGAAAACGCCGAGTTTTGTCCGGTGATGAGTCGCGGCAGAATGTATTTCAACTGCGCCAGCTCGACCTGTATCTTACCTTCGCGCGATTGCGCGCGCTGGGCGAAAATGTCGAGAATAAGCTGCGGGCGGTCGATGACTTTTAAATCCGTCGCTTCGGACAAAGAGCGCACCTGCGCGGGCGAAAGCTCGGTATCAAAGACGATTAAATCCGCGCCGAGCCGCATTGCGCGAACCAGTAATTCTTCGAGTTTTCCTTTTCCTAGAACGGTTCTGGAATCAATCTGCTGGCGGCGCTGGATGATTTTATCGAGCACGACCGTCTCAGCCGAAAGCGCCAGCTCTTCCAGCTCAGCCATAGATTCTTCGGCTTCGGTCAGATAGCCGGTCGTGACGCCGACCAGGATGACGCGGTCGCGGTTTGTCTGGCGGCTGCGCGCGGTCTGGCGGTTGCGCGCCATCTCCTCTTCGAGCGAATTGATGAGCCTGATAAAATTCGTTTCGAGCTGCGAAGGAATCTGCGGCTCTAAGAATTGATACGGCAAAGTATGCGCTTCCTCGTCGATTTTATCGGCGGTCGTCGGGACGAGATGCGCGGCGTGAACCAGATTCGGCAAGCCCGTTTTTTCGTCGACCTGAATCGTCGCCATCAAATCCAGGCGCAATAAAGCCAGGTCGGTCAGGTCGTCCTGCGTCAGCTTTTCGCCGAGCAGGTGCGTGTGGACGCAGCGAAGTCCGCGAAAACGCTCGACCGAAACGCGGGCGCGCCCGAAATCCGGCATCTCGATGCGTTTTGAGTTGCCGACCATGACGTATTCGACCTGACCTTTGCGGTTCAGCAGAACTCCGATTTGTCGTCCGGTCTCGTGCGAAATCTCGGACATCTGACGCGCCAGTTCCGGCGACACGATTTGTTCGGGAGCGACGCGGCGCGATGAAAGGCGTTCGATGCGTCGCAGTTGATTATGCTTTAAGCCTTGCGTAAAACCGTGAATGTTACTACTAATACTTACTCCAAGCCTCCGATTCGGAAATTATATCATAACTGCCCGTTTCGATTGGCAAATTGCTTAGATACAGAAAAAAGGTAAAATTGTAGTTTATGAATAAAGCAGGCAGAATTCTCTCAATCAATCCGCCATACGCGATTCCGGGCGGCGAAGTTTTTATCGAATGCGAAAATTTCCGCGTCGACGATAATCTCGAATACGGATGTTTTTTTGACGGTCAGCCGGCGCGGCTGGTCGGCGCTTCCCCGACCCGGATTATCGCCATCGTGCCTGAAACTTTCGGCGCCAGCGAAGTCGAAGTTTATCTGGAAAGCGGCGGCGACCGGAGCGAGCCGGTAAATCTGACGGGCGGCAGAAAATTAGCCGACGACCTGCATATCGTTGCCAATCCGGCGATTGACCCGAAAGACGATTCGATAATTCTGACTCGTTCGGGCGCGCGCGGTCAGCAGCTTCCGGTCACGCTTTTCCGGCTCGAATCCGATAATTATTTACAGGAAATGTCGACCGCCGTGATGAACCCGACGGGCGTGGCTTTCGACCGCGACGGTCAGCTTTACGTGACGAATCGCGCCGACGGCGAAGTCTGCCGCGTACAAAGCGACGAGGAATTGACGATTCTGGCTTCGGGACTGGGCATCGCCACCGGGCTGGCGTTCGACAGCAGCGGGTCGATGTATGTCGGCGACCGCAGCGGAACGGTTTATAAAATTTCCGGCTTGGGCGAAGCGCAGCCGTTCGCCGCGCTTGAGCCTTCGGTTTCGGCGTATCATCTGGCATTCGACCGCGACGATAATTTATACGTCACCGCGCCGACGCTTTCCAGCTACGATTCGGTTATAAAAGTCGATAGGGAAGGCTACGAAGACGAATTTTACACGGGCTTGGGCAGACCGCAGGGAATGGCTTTCGACTCGGGTGGAAATCTTTACGTGGCGGGCTGTCACAGAAGCCGGCGCGGCATCGTGCGCATATCGCCCGAGGGTGAAACGGCTGAAATATTCGTCGCCGGGATGAACGTTATCGGCTTGTGCTTCACGCGCAAGGGCGAAATGATTGTCGCCACGAACGAAGCGGTTTTCAGTCTGCCGCTCGGAATTTACGGAACGCTTCTGGATTAAGGCAGAAAGCAAAATGCTTTTTATGCGCCGGATGCGGAATGATAAATTGTAGTTTCAGCATTATAAATTCATCGTCGGACGTCTTCGCGTATGGAACAATCAAAGCCTGATTATATCGGCTCTGAAATCGCCGATGCCGAAATTTCAGCCAAAGTGCCTGAAGATTATCGCCGGCTTTTAGCCGAAACAAACGGCTTTATTCTCTTTAATGGAGGACTTCACGTTCGCGGCGCGGTTTTTTCTCCCGAATGGCATTCGCTCAGAAAAGTCTGGTTCGGCGATTTTGCGCTTTACAGATTATTTCCCGCTTTAAAAGAAACGGATATTCCGTTTGCTCAGGATTGCCTCGCCGACCAGTTTGTTTTACGCGACGGAATCGTTCATAAACTTGACGCCGAGGCTGGAGAGATTGACAGTCTCGGAATAGATTTACAAACATTTCTGCAACGGGCGCAGGCAAATCCGGTAGAATATTTATCGCTTGAGCCGTTGATGAAATTTATGAGAGAAGGCGGCAGGTTGCAGTTCGGTCAGCTATTGAGCGTGTATCCGCCGTTTATCACAAAGGAAGCAGCTAACGGCATTTCGCTCAAGGCAATTCCGATGTTTGACCGGATTGGTTTTCTGGCGGATTTCGCGCGACAGACAGCGAATCTATCCGAAGACGAAATCCAGCAAGTTGTTGAGTGTGACTAGCTGCTTTCATCAAATGCTGCCCGTTAAATCTTAGCTTATCGCCAGTCGGGTTCGCGCTCGCGTTACAACCAGGCACGGTACAAAAAAGGAAAAAGGCAAAAGTTGGAAATTTTTCATTCTAACTTCTGCCTTTTTCCCTTTTTACTGATGCCTTGTTTTACTTTATTTTTCCGGACTCGGCTTCGGCTCCGGCTCGGCGTCGCGGCGTTTGAGCTGCGGTTTGTCGTCCGGTTTCTTGTTGTCGTCCGTGGTCGTCGCGGGCGAGTTCGGGTCGTCCTGCGCGGGCTGGCGGCGTTTTAAGGTCGGTTTGGCGTCGCCGTTTTCGTCGATGTCGGAGATAACCTGCGCTTTGGCGTTGGTCATTTTCATCAGGCGAGCTTTGACGCGCTGAAATTCCGACGTGCTGATAACGTATTCCTGTTTTTCGGCGAAGCGCGCGACCAGTCCCAGACTGTTGTCGCGGCGGTCAGCCGATTGCGGGTGCGTCGTGAAAAGCTTGAGCAGCGTGTTCGGTTTTTTCTTGTTGCGCGAGGCGAGCTTTTCAAACATCGTGGACATGGCGGTCGGGTCGTAGCCGGCGGCGTAAAGATACTGGACGCCTAATTTATCGGCTTCGACTTCGGCTCCGCGGCTGAATTTGAAAAGCGCCAGAGAACTGCCGATGCCGCCGACGTTCTGCAAAATCGTCGAGGCAATCGGTCCGCCGAAGATGATTCCCGCCAGAATTCCGTAATTCATCAGCGTTCCTTTGCCGGAGTTTTCCATCGCGTGACGCGCGGCGACGTGAGCGATTTCGTGAGCCATGACGCCCGCCAGCTCGGCTTCGTTGTCGGCGGCTAAAAGCAAGCCCGTATAAACGTAGAAATATCCGCCCGGAAGAGCAAATGCGTTGACTTCGTCGCCCTGTATGACTTTAATCGTAAAGGGAATTTTCGCGTCCGAGTGAAGCACGATGTTCTGACCGACGCGGTTGACGTACTCGGTAATAACCGGGTCTTCGACCAGTTTGGCTTGCTGTTCGATTTGCACGGCGAGCTGTCTGCCGAGAGCCAGCTCTTTTTCCTGCGAACCGCCGAGCCAGCCGAAAAAGCTGTCCGAACCTTTATTGATGTTGCGCTTGCCAATCATCATCGGGTCTTCGTTGACGGTCAGCGGCGCTTTCGGATTGCCGGTCGATTGCTGCTGCTGTTGAGCGTTTGAATCCTGTTTGCCGGATTCTTTCTGTTTTTTCTGTTTTTTCTTTTTGTTTTTATCTTCCTGCCGTGTGTTTTGTGCCTGCGCGTCCGTTTGCGCGAAAACGCTCA
>DATHBC010000161.1:0-3587 GCA_035296345.1 Pyrinomonadaceae bacterium
ATTTTTCGCGCAATTCGGGTCTTGAATTAGCCAGAATCGAAACGGCGAGAAGCGCCGCGTTTTTCGCGCCAGCCGCGCCGATTGCCAGCGTTCCGACCGGAATTCCGGCGGGCATCTGCACGATTGAAAGCAGTGAATCCATGCCCGACAGAGCCTTGCTCTGAACCGGCACGCCGAGCACGGGCAAAACCGTCTGCGAAGCCGTCATTCCCGGCAGATGCGCCGCGCCGCCCGCGCCCGCGATAATGACCTCGACGCCGCGCGATTCCGCCGTCTTGGCAAACTCGAAAAGCAAATCCGGCGTCCGGTGCGCCGAGACGACCCGCGATTCGTGCGCCACGCCGAAATCCCGCAAAACGTCCGACGCGTTTCGCATCGTTTCCCAATCGGACGTGCTGCCCATAATTATCGCAACGAGCGGCTTTTCATCTTTATTATTCTTCGCCATAAGTTTGAATCACGATTCCGCCGAAACGATGTTCGTCCGCCCGGCATTTTATTCCGTCGATATAACAGACGTGACCTGCGCGCGCCTCGCCCGTGTCCGCATATTCCGCCGCAAAACCGCCAGCCATCATAGTTGTATTAGAAAACTTCAACGGTCGCCCGTTTTCATCCGTCGCTTTTGCCGAACACGCCGAACAGATGCATTTCGGGTATCTTTCCGAAAATTGCACTTCCGACAAACAAATCGGACATTTCTGAGTTTCAGGCATTTGCTAACAAAATAAAAAAGATGCGCGGCGAAAGCAACCCGAACGCGCATCTTTTCCCTTTTCCGAATCGAAAATTAATCAATCGCCGTTGTCGCCTCGCTCGTTTTATGACGGCATAACCTTCTTTACCTTTCGCTAATCCGGTGTTTACGGCTCGAACAAAAATCACCAGAATTTCCACCAGGATTTTATTTCTCCGGGCTTAAGGTAAGGTTTTTCGCCTGCTCGTCGTATTCTCTCTGTTTTCCCGCGAGCGTTCCGAACTATCCTAGCTTCGACAACTTCTAACGGATTAAGTATTGTTCCGATATTTCTGATTCGGATGTTCGGAATTTCGCCCTCAAACATATCCATTTTTAGATTTTCAGCTTAAAAGTTTTCGGCTCGTAAGTAAGAATTTGGGTTAAATATACAATAAAAAAGGACGAAGCCGTAACTTCATCCTTCATCATTGCAAACTCATCTTTCAAACTTACGTCGAATAGCCTTTTGCGCCGTAGCGCGTTGTAGAGATTTTCGGTTTTGATAACGTCTAATCCTGCCTGGGCGAAGCGTTGGAGAAGCTGGACGACCTGGTTTTTGTCAGCGGTAATTTACGTTTTTACTCAAAGAATACTAGAATAGCGTTAAATACTGATTGTCCTTAACTGATTTCGTGGTTTAACCGCAAACTGTTGTTTGGGGAGCAAAATTAGTTTAACGAATATAATAAAATGTCAAAAATCTACTACACTTTAACCGACGAAGCGCCGATGCTGGCGACGCATTCTTTTTTACCGATTCTAAAGGCTTTTACGAAAGCCGCAGATATTGAAATTGAAGTTCCGGATATTTCGCTGGCGGGTAGAATTTTAGCCAACTTTCCCGAATACCTGAAAGAAGACCAGAAAATTCCCGATGCGCTCTCCGAATTGGGCGAACTGGCGACGAAACCCGAAGCCAACATTATCAAGCTGCCGAACATTTCGGCTTCCGTTCCGCAGTTGGAAGAAGCGATTGCCGAGCTTCAGCAGCAGGGTTTCGCGCTGCCGAATTATCCGGCGGAACCTAAAACGGACGAAGAAAAAGCCATCAACAAAAAATATGCACGCGTTTTGGGAAGCGCGGTAAATCCCGTGTTGCGAGAAGGAAATTCCGACCGGCGCGCCCCGAAAGCCGTAAAAAATTATGCGAAGGCGAATCCTCATCGAATGGGAGTTTGGAACGCGGATTCTAAAACTTCCGTCGCGCACATGAATTCCGGAGATTTTTACGGGACGGAAAACTCGACCACCGTGGAAACGGAAGGAAAATTCAGAATCGTTTTCTATAAAAATGATAATTCCGAACAGGTTTTGAAGGATTACGCTCCGTTAAAAGCAGGCGAAGTGATTGATTCTTCGGTCATGAATCTTTCGGCGTTGAAATCTTTCGTGAGGCAAGCGATTCAGGAAGCCAAAGAAAAAGACGTTCTACTTTCCGCGCACTTGAAAGCGACGATGATGAAGGTTTCCGACCCGATTATTTTCGGGGCGATTGTCGAAACATATTTCAAAGACGTTTTTGAAAAACACAAAGACGCTTTCGCCGAATTGGACATCAATCCGAATTACGGACTGGCGACGCTTTACGAAAAAATCGCCGGTCATTCTCAAGAAGCGGAAATAAAGGCTGACATTGAAAAAGCTATCGAAAACGGACCAAGAATCGCGATGGTAAATTCGGACAAGGGAATCACGAATTTCCACGTTTCTTCGGACGTGATTATCGACGCTTCGATGGCGGCGCTGGTTCGCGGCGGCGGAAAAATGTGGAACAAAGACGGAAAGGAAGAAGACGCCGTCTGCATTATTCCGGACAGAACTTACGCCGGTTTCTACGAGGCGATTATCGAGGATATGAAGCGTAACGGAGCAATCGACCCGAAAACTTTCGGTTCCGTTCCGAATGTCGGCTTGATGGCGCAGAAAGCCGAAGAATACGGCTCTCACGACAAGACTTTCCAGATTTCCGGCGAAGGAACGGTGAAAGTCGAAGACGAAAACGGAACGGTTCTTTTCTCGCAACCGGTTCAGAACGGCGATATTTTCAGAATGTGCCAGACCAAAGACGCCGCCATTCGGGATTGGGTGAAACTGGCTGTCAACCGTGCAAAACTTTCCGACACGCCCGCCATTTTCTGGCTCGACAAAGACAGAGCGCACGACGCGCAGATAATCAAAAAAGTAGAAAAATATTTACAGGATTATGATTTAACGGGTCTCGACATCAGAATTATGAATGTGCGGGACGCGATGCTCGAAACCTTGAAACGCGCGCGAGAAGGCAAAGACACGATTTCGGTTTCCGGAAACGTTTTGCGAGATTATCTGACGGATATGTTCCCGATTCTGGAGCTCGGCACTTCCGCGAAAATGCTTTCCATCGTCCCGCTGATGAACGGCGGCGGCTTGTTTGAAACCGGAGCCGGAGGAAGCGCGCCGAAACACATCGAACAATTTTTGCAGGAAGGCTATCTGCGCTGGGATTCTCTCGGCGAGTTTCTAGCGTTGCAGGCGAGCTTCGAGCATCTGGCTCAAACTCAGGGCAATAAAAAAGCGCAAATCTTAGCGGACGCGCTGGACGAAGCGAACGCGAAATTTTTAGCGACCGATAAATCTCCGGCAAGAAAAGTCGGGCAAATTGATAACCGCGGTTCTCATTTCTATCTGGCAATGTATTGGGCGGAAGCGCTGGCAAATCAAACATCAGATTCTGAAATTGCTTCTAAATTCACGCCGATTGCCGAAGCGCTGCGGGAAAACGAAGCAAAAATCAATGAAGAATTGATCGGAGCGCAGGGAAAATCACAAGATATTGGCGGTTATTATCATCCAGGTTCTGAAAAAACTT
>DATHBC010000162.1:0-2998 GCA_035296345.1 Pyrinomonadaceae bacterium
AGCCGCCGCGGGCGTAAATATGTCGCCCTGTTTGGCGCTCACGCGCGCGCCTTGAACTAATTTCTGGAAAGCGGTCTTATGAGCTTCGATTTGTTCGGGGCTCGCGTCTCTGGGCATCGTCGGAAGCTTTTCTTCGAGTTGTTCGCGAAGCCTTGAGTAATCTTTCGCGTTTTTTTCAAACTCGGTCAAGGTCTTTCTATCCCGGGGAGACAGATTGCCGGTCGTTTGCGTCGTCGCAGACGGCTGCGCGTGGGCGGCAAGACTACAAAGAGATAGAAATATTATTGAAATGTAATATTTTTTTACACTTTTCATATAAGATTTCCTCCTGAACGCGAATATTCCGCAAGCCGCGTGCCATCCTGCCGGTTTAATCGAAATTTTAATTTATAAATCACGCAAAAACGAAAAAACCGTCCGCAATGTCTAAAGGCAGACAGACAAACCCGCCCGGGTATAGTAAGATTCAATCATCGGAATAAATGTTTTCTCCCCGCATAAAACGCGGATAAGACTTCATGCTTATCCGTTAAAGTTGATTGCCTGCAATACGTAGAGCTTTAGGGCGCTGCTCACGAAGGCGTTTCCGGCTTTGTTTGGGGCAATGCATTACAGCGAAAAAAGGGACGGTCATATGGAAAGTTTGAATGGTATTTTTGTGTTGTTTTCCTTCTTCATATTTTTGTTTTCGGCTTCGTGGCTGAAACAGAGACTCGCCAGCCGCAACGATGATAATCAATCGGAATAGGTGAAACGGGTTAAACCAAACTCGTGTGCGGTGCATCACAGTACGGCACGAACATTGCTAAGTATGCTTGTGTTGGGATTTATTGAATTAATCTAATACAATGAATTTCTTTTGGCATTGAATCGACTCATTCCCCGGATTAGCGCGCTCACGTTTCCGTCTATTCCGAATCTAATTCAGTGACCTTTTTTTACTTAGTATTTATTATTGGCTGGCAATTTTATGTTGATGGAAAAGGTTAAGTTCTTATTTTACTATGCAATGCTGCGGTGCGCGGTTTTCTTCAACGTGCGCCGCACGCTGAACCCGGTGGACTACAAATGGCGCTGGAAGTACTGGAAAAACCGAAAGCGGTTCAGATACGAATACCCGCACATTTGATAATTACCCGCGCAAATAACAATAAACCAGCCCGTGAAAGAAACCGAAAAAACAAATCGCTTTTCGGTTTCTTTCACGGGCTGAATCTTTTAAAGTTCTATAACCGCCAGCCGCGGTTAATTACGAAAATTCTGCGTCACCATCAAGCCGCGCCTGCCGCCGTCCATAATCCCTATCCCGACGCGCCCGAATTGCGGTCGCAGAATATTGGCGCGATGACCGGGCGAATTCATCAATCCGCTATGCGCGATTTTGACCGTCGGAGCCAGCGCGAGATTTTCGCCCGCCGTCGTGTAGCGCACGCCCGCGCTGCGCATCCGGTCAAACGGGTCGAGGTTTTCCGGCGTGTTGTGCGAAAAATAACCGCGCGCAAACATATCGGCGGAATGACGACGGGCGACCTCGGTCAATTCCGGGTCGGCTTCGAGCGTTTTGAGCCCGTTCGCCGCTCGCTCGCGATTGACCATTTCCAGCATCTCGGCTTCGATTTCCGGTCGCGGGCGCGTTTCGGCGACTTTGAAAGGCAATTCGACGCGGTCGTTCGATTCGGGATGAATCGTGCGCCGGTTTAAAGTCTGCTGAACGGCTTCGCCGAAAATGGACGAAAGCGCCGTTTCCAATTCTTCCGTGTAGCCGGCGAGATAATTTGCCGTCCGGCTCTCGCGGGTTTTTTCCTGCAAGCCGTCGGAAAACGGCATGGAGAAAAGCACCGACGACAAAATCGCGGCTAAAATCAAGCCGTTGACGAATCCCGGCAGCGTTCCGAACAGGCGGTTAACGCTCCGTTTGTGAACGTCTCGCGGCAAGCGCCTGAGCAGCGCGTAAGCCGCAATCTGAAACGCGATGCCCGTCACGAGCACTATCAAAACGAACGCGAGCGGCTGATTCCAAACCTCCGTCCAGTCGTTTAGAAACCCGAGCCGGCGCGCGACCGCCTGATAAAAATACAAGCCCGCCAGCAGGCTTCCAATCCACCGCAGCAAATCGAGCAGGCTCAGGATAAACCCGCGCTGCCAGCCGTATAGAACGCTCAGCAAAATAAAGAATATGAGCAAAGCATCGACGAAATTGAAACTCATATTCCCATATTGTAACAACTCCGCGCGAATTTCGGTGCGTTTAATGACTGACAGGAAATCTTCAACACGAAGGCGGGAAGAACGCGCGCAGCCAGTCGTTGAGAACGCAGTCGATAACCAGATGAACGCGGTCTGTCGCGCCGCCGTTACGGACGCGGTGTTTCAGATTGAAATTCAGATACCAGGCTTCGCCCTCGCGCATCTCCACGCTTTGCCCGTCGAGAAAAAACTCGACCCGGCGGTTGGTCTGCACGGGAATATGCAGGCGCGCGAAGCCGTCTTCGTACCCGAGCCGATAATCGCGATGCTCGCGGATATTCGCGCCCGCGCCGAGCCGCAAAAACCGCGCCGATTCCATCTCGCAGCGAAAAGCCGCCAGCACTTCCGGAATATATTCGCAGCGCGCGAGCATCTCGGTATCGGCGTATCCGCCTGTCGCGGTCGGGTCGGGATAGAGCTGATTGACCGCCGCGCCTTTCGGGGCGCGAAGCGCGATGCCGCTCCAATCGCCCTCGTAATAACGAGTATTAAAATGCGGCGTCCAATCTTCGGGCGCAAAATTCCGCAAATCATTTTGCAGCCGCCGCGCGTCGAAAACAAAAGGTAGTTTTAAAACCGGAATCATATTTTTATCAGGGATTTTAAAGTGAAAGAGTGAAAAAGTGAAAAGGCGAAAAAGTTTGGTTGAATTTTGCTCAACTCACTTTTTCACTCTTTCACTTTTTCACCTTTTCACTTTTTCAAGCTTTTCGTAAAGCGGGTTCACCCATTTTTCAGCCGCCGCGTGCGC
>DATHBC010000163.1:0-3663 GCA_035296345.1 Pyrinomonadaceae bacterium
TTTTGATTTGAAGTTAATTTGACTCAATTTAAGGATTCATCAAAGGAGTCAGGGCGGAAGCCGGTTTATCGCCGGAGATTCCCCATTTGATTGACGAACCGGAGCCGTTGCCGGCGTTGGAATATATCCACCAGACGCCGGTGCTCGGGCGGAAGACGACGAGTTCGGGCGCGCCGGTGTCGTCTAACTGCGCGGTCACGGGGATGTCTCCGTTCATTCCCCATTGTTTTATTTTCAGGGTATTGGCGCTTTCGTCGAAGATATACCAGGTTCCGTTTGACGGTCGCCAGACGGCGATGTCGGTGTAGCCGTCGCGGTCGTAATCAGCCGGGACGTTGACGTCCGACGCCAGACCGAACTGCATCTGGCGGTAGTTCCAGCCGGACGTGCTTTGCAGATACCAGGTTTTCTTTCCGGTCGCCGGGTCGGCGCGGACGACCGCTAAATCTGCGGCGAGCAATCCGCCGATGGTATCGAATCCTTTCACAAAGTTGCCGATGACCGGCTGGTCGGTGCTTGATCCGAAAACGTGCGCGTCAACCGCGTTATTCGGCGACGAGCTGTTGCGAATATACCAGACGAGATTTTGCCCGGTCGGGCGCACGGCAACCATGTCCGCTCTGCCGTCGCCGTCATAATCGCCGACCAGCGGCTTGTCTTGCTGCAACCCGTAAGCAATCGCCTGAAAGCTGCTCGTCGCGCTGTAGAGAAAATACCAGAACTTGCCCTGCGCCGTATTTCTGACGACGGCGTAATCCGTCACCGCATCGCCGTCGTAATCCGCCGGAACGGGAACGTCGCCGCTCGCTCCGAACTGCGCCGCCTTCATCTGATTACCGGAAGACAGCGAACTATACCAGGTGCCGTCGCCCGGTCGAAAAACGCTCACGTCGGCTTTGCTGTCGGTCGCGTCAAAATTTGTATCGTAGCGAAACTCGGTCGGGGAAAATTCGATGAGAAAATTTCCCTCGCTGACGCTTCCGTTCGGGGCTTTGATGCCGTCAATCCCGAAGCCGTAAGTCACGCCTGCTTCGGCGAAAAAAGAGACGGCTGAGGCGTCCGGGTTGTGGTCGAAATCGTCGTTTGAGCCTATTTTATGGTCAAGCCCGCCTCTGAAAACGCCGAGCTGCATGTCGAAACAATCCTGCACGAACGAATTGCAAAATAATCTGACGGTCATCGCCCGCGACTGCGGCGCAGTCCATGCATACCAGACCGATTTGCCGCCCGCGTTCGCCGTCAAATTCGGCTCGCCCGCGCCTTTCGTCGCGTTCCGGTTCGTGCCGGCGGCAAAGCCTGTTTCCTGAGACGGAAATCTCATATGCGGTCCGATGTCGGGCGTGTCGTTCATCGGAACGGCGAGCTTTTCAAAACGAATTCTGAAATTGCCGGTGGCGATGTTGCCGTCGTTGTTAAACCCGTCCACCGCGACGTGATACATATTTCCCGGTTTGACGGTCATCGTGACTTCGCTCATCGTCGTGTAGCCCATGTTGTCGTTCTCCGCGACCAGATTAAAATCGCTCGGAGTCGTGCCTTTATAGACGGCGAGCAGAGTATTGAAAGTATTCGCCGCCGAAGTGGCGTTGATGTATATTCTCAGCACGGCGGTTTCCTGCGGCACTATTCTATACCAGACGGAGTTGCCGCCCACGTTTCTGGCATGAGACGGCTCGCCGAATTCCTTCGTCGCGCCGAAAGTCGAACCCTCAAACTCAAGCAGCGGCGCGCTTAAAGTCGTCACCACCGCGTTCTGGTAATTGTCGTTAGCCGGTGCGGCAAAAACATTCGCGCCGCCTGCGAGCGCCAAAAAAATAAATATCGCCCGAATAATTCGTTCCCTTTTCATAATGGCTCCTATTAATTTTCTGCCCGTCGAATTTTTAATTCTCCGAGGTATTTCTAAATTAATGAAAAAGGCGCGGCGGCGCACCACGACTTTAAGTAGTAAAAAACGCGTGGTTTTTCGAGGAACCGACTTTAAAATTGCCCTTTCCGGCAGATACTCCGACCGTTACTACGTGAATACGTAGCTGCTTTAAAACCTGCGGTTATAAATTCAGCAGCGGGAAAATAAAAAATACGGCGAGCGGAATAAACGAGTCGATTACCGGCGGCGAGTCATTTGAGAAGTTTGCTTTCGCGCGGATATTATCTTACCGTTTATATACATAATTTAATTTACGTTTTTGTCGCGATTTAAAAGATGGCTGAAAATATTCTCCGGCGCAATAATGTGCAGATTTCGGGTAAAGGCGAGCGGGCTTTGATGTTTGCTCACGGCTTCGGCTGCGACCAGAATATGTGGCGGTTTGTCGCGCCGGCTTTTGCGGACGATTACAAAATCGTTTTGTTTGATTACGTCGGCTCGGGCAAGTCCGATTTGGCGGCTTACAGCGCGGCGCGATACGGCGATTTGAACGGTTACGCGCGCGACGTTCTGGAAATTGCGGACGCGCTCGAACTCGAAGACATCGTTTTTGTCGGGCATTCGGTCAGCAGCATGGTCGGCGTGCTGGCGGCGATTCAGCGACCCGCGTTGTTTAAAAATCTGATTCTGGTCGTGCCTTCGCCGTGTTACATCAATCATCCGGCGGAGGATTACGTCGGCGGCTTTGACCGCGCCGACATCGAAGGCTTGCTCGATATGATGGACAAAAATTTCATGGGCTGGGCGAATTTTCTCGCGCCGGTGATTATGAAAAACATGGCGGAGCTTCCGGAGCTTTCGGCTGAGCTGGAAGAAAGCTTCTGCTCGACCGACCCGCAGATTGCGCGGCGTTTTGCCGAAGCCACGTTTTACGCCGATAATCGCGCCGATTTAGCGCACGTCAAGACGCCCTCGCTGATTATACAGGTCAAGGACGACGCGATTGCGCCGGTCTCGGTCGGCGAATTTATGGAGCGGAATCTGCCGTCGAGCACGCTGCATCTGATGGAAGCCAGCGGTCACTGCCCGCATATGAGCCACCCGCGGGAGACTATCGAGATTATTAAAAATTATCTGAATAACTGAGAACTGAGAACTGAGAATTGAGAATTGAGAATTGAGAATTAAAAGCTGATAGCTGACCGCTGAGGGCTGACAGCTTTTTCAGTTCTCAGTTCTCACTTCTCAGTTCATATGCGAGCCGATGGATGAATTATTAAACAACGCGCCATGCGGCTTTCTGGTATTTGCCGACGACGGCAGCATCGTCGAGATTAACGACACGCTGCTCGAACTGCTCGGCTACTCGCCGGACGAGCTGCGCGAGCTGCACATCGAAAAAATCTTTTCGGTCGCCGGGCGCATTTTTTACCAGACGCATTTTTTCCCGCTGCTCAAATTAAAAAACCGGGTCGAAGAAGTTTATCTCAGCCTGCGCTCGAAATCCGGCTTGGACATTCCCGTGCTGGTCAATGCCGCGCGGCGCGAGCGGGCGGGCGGCGCGATTTTTAACGACTGCGTTCTGATGCCGATGCGCCAGCGCAATCAATACGAAGACGAGATTCTGCGCGCGAAAAAACAGGCGGAAGACGCCACGCGCGCCAAGGACGAATTTCTGTCGGTCGTCTCGCACGAGCTGCGCACGCCTTTGACCGCCATCCTCGGTTGGACTCATCTCATTCGCAGCGGCAATCTCGACAATTCGATCATGCCCCGCGCGCTGGAAACCATCG
>DATHBC010000164.1:0-4584 GCA_035296345.1 Pyrinomonadaceae bacterium
GTGAGGCAACATATGAAAATAATTTTATTTTCTCTTTATTATTTCAGGCTGCGGGTGGGCGCAATGCTGGGTCTGCGCCGGACGATGAATCCGATGACCTTAACCTGGCGCTGGAATGACTGGCAGCGCCGGCGTTCGAGACAGCGCCGGCAGCGTTTTTAGAAGCGAAACAGGGACGGGCTTTATGAGCAAGAGGATTAGCGGTCGGCGAACGAATCAAAGCCGGGAGTCTTTTACGATTCTCGAAAGAATCGGGCGAGCCGAAAGAGGCGCAGTCGAAGATTGCGTCCACGCTTACGGGAACTTGGTTTGGGCTTTGGCAAAAAAGTTCGCCAAATCTTCGACAGAAGCCGAGAAGGCGACGGTGGATATTTTTAATGACATTTGGGCGCGGGCGGCGTTTCACGATTTGGCGGAATGCAGCGAAGAGAAGTATATCCTGCAAATTGCAATTCGCCGCCTGATTAAACCGTCGACGCGCGTAAATTAAATATTTTTTCCCCGGATAATTAAAATTTTGCAGAAACGTGAATCCGAAATGATTCGGTCTTCGAATTGATTATCAAGGGAATATCGGACTTAAGATTTTGCGGCTTAAAAATTAAGAAAACTATTTTTCATTCAGTCCTTTGATTGATTGTCGGGGCTGAGGTGGCGGAACAGTTTTGTTTAGTTGGGTCGGCTGCGGAATATATCGCTCGAACGCGAGCGGTGAGGTCAGAGTTTAAAGGTATGAAAGTGTTACCTTACTCAGCCGGGATTTAAGCTTTGGCAGTGTCGAGCTGAGCAAACACTGAAAATAAAGAACATTGGGAGAATTAGTATATGCAGAAAACAATGCGAACTCTTTTTACGATGGCAATCGCCGCCGTAACGGCTTCGTCACTACTATTAAGCGAATTTCGCGGAACACAGGTGTCGCAGGCATCGAGTCACCGCGAAGCGCCGTTAATCGCTCTTGACCAGTCGGCGGATAACACGGACGTTTATGCGTTCGTCAGCCCCGACAGAGCGAACACGGTAACGCTGATAGCCAATTTCATACCGCTTGAAGAGCCTTCAAACGGACCTAACTTTTACAAATTCGACGACAACGCGCTCTATCAAATCAGGATAGACAACAACGGCGACGCGAGAATCGATTTAGCTATACAATTTCGCTTTCGCACGGTCGTCGGCAACGGGAACACGTTTCTCTACAACACGAACACTATCGACAACCTGTCCGACCCGGATTGGAACGTCAAACAATTTATGGACGTAACGGCGCGGATTCGTCAGGGCGACCCGAATAATCCGACCTTTACCACATTCAATCTGGGAACGAATCTGCCGACGCCGCCCGTCAATATCGGACCGCGCTCGACGCCGAATTACGAGACCAATCTGGCGGAGGCTTCGATAACTTCAGTGCCGACCGGCGTCGGCGACGTTAAAGTTTTTGCCGGTCAGCGCGACGACAGCTTTTACATCGACACCGGCTCGGGCTTTGACCTGCTTGGCTTGCGTCCGTTCAACTCCGCGCATTTAGCTCCGCTGCCGAATTCGAACGGAGTGGATTTTTTAGCCGGTTACAACGTTCATACGATTGCCATTCAAGTCCCGTCCCAGCTGCTGACGGCGAGCGGTCAGCTTCCGACGGGAGCCAGCGACCCGAACGCCATTATCGGCGTTTATTCGACGGTCAGCCGTCCGGGAACGCGCGTCCTGAACACGAACGGAACGGCGACGACTACCGGCGACTGTTCGATGGGTCTGACTCCCGACAACAATTGCGTGCAGGTTTCGCGCCTGGCGAACCCGCTGGTCAACGAATTGTTTATCCCGCGCGGAACTTCGGAAACCGTTTCCGAAAACGACAAGGATTTGTACAACGCGCAGCTGCCGGCGACCGACATCAATCGCGACGTTTACGTGCGAGGTTCCGCACAGCGTCCGGTCGAGCCGGTGGCTTTGATTAATCTGCTGTACCCGCCCGTGCTGGACGCTCCGACTTCGGGTCGCAACGACCTGGTCAGAGTTTTCTTAACCGGCGTGCCGGGAGCGACTCGCCCGCCGGTGGTCACAGACCCGAACGACCCGGGCGCGGGACCCGGCGCCGTGCCTTCCGACCTGATGCGTCTCAATGTCGCGGTTCCCGCGACTCCGTTCGGCTCGCAGAATCGTCTCGGCTTCATCGCCGGAGATTTGGCTGGCTATCCGAACGGTCGCCGACCGATTGACGACGTGACTGACATCAGCTTCCGCGTTGCCGCCGGCGTTCTGCTGCCGGGAAATGCCTGTGCAGGAGGAACCGCAAACTGTAATCAGGCTCCGAACAACCAGTTGGGCGACGGCGTGAACGAAAACGACAGAATGTTCCGCATGTCGTTCCCGTACCTGGCATCGCCCTGGAGCGGATACGAAAATCCGTACCACGGACGCACGGGCTCGGCTGACACCACGACGCCGGGAACGACTATGGCGACACCGCGACCGTAAGCGCCGAGTTATGAAAGAAGGCTGATGAAGTTTTTTCAGTCTTCTTTCGTTTCAAAAAAGAAGTAAGAAACAAAATTCGTGGGCGCTGTTTGCAGTTGAAACGCCGCTCACGAATTTATATTGATTGTTTCCAAACGATATGCGTAAAAATTTCCTGACCATCTTTCTCGGCGTCTCTATCGGAGCCGTTGTCGCTTTAATAGTTATGGCGGTTTCCGGAACCGGCGTCGCGTCGCGCCCCGAAGCCGGACTCTTACAGCCCGTCAAAACCGATCAGGCGACCGTGACCGACCGCAACATCAAAGCGGCGCAGGGCGTTATCGAAAAACAACCCGGTAATCCGACCGGATACAATATGCTCGCCGCCGCGTTTATGCAGAAAGCGCGCGAGACCGGAGATTTTAGTTTAAACGCGCGCGCCGAAGAATCGCTCAAACATTCTTTTCGCGTCGCGCCCGACAATTACGACGGGACGAAGCTGCAAGCGGCGCTGCTGCTTAATTACCATCGCTTCGCCGAGGCGCTCGAAGCCGCGCAGCGCGCCCGGAAAATTAATCCGCGAGACCACGACGTTTACGGCGCGATGGTCGACGCGCTCGTCGAGCTGGGCGATTACAAAGCCGCCGTCGACGCCGCGCAGCAGATGGTCGATTTAAAACCGAATACGGCTTCTTATTCGAGAGTTTCATACCTGCGCTCGCTGCACGGCGATACGAAAGGCGCAATCGCGGCGATGAAAATGGCTGTCGAATCCGCCAGCCCGCAAAATCCCGAAAACATCGCGTGGAGCCGCGTTCATCTGGGCGACGAATTGATGAACGACGGTCAGTTGACCGAAGCGGAACGCGAATATGATCATGCTCTGTATTTGTTTCCCGATTATCACGCGGCGCTCGCCGCCAAGGCTCGCGCCCGTTACGCCGCGGGCGATACCGACAACGCAATAATATTTTATAAACGCGCCGCCGAGCGCGTGCCGCTGCCCGAATATATCGCCCCGCTCGGCGATTTATACGCGAAGCTCGGTCGCGCCGACGAAGCGAGACAGCAATACGAGCAGGTCGAGTTTATCGAAAAAATGGGCGGCGCGGCAGGTGAGACTTACTCTCGCCAGCTGGCTTTATTCTGGGCTGACCACGACGTGCGTCTGGACGAAGCCCTAGCCGTCGCCGAACGCGAGCGCGCAGCGCGAGGCGACATTTATACTTTTGACGCGCTCGCCTGGTGTCTCTACAAAAAAGGACGATTTGAAGAGGCGAAGACTGCCGTTAACGAAGCCTTGCGCCTGAACACGCGCGACGCGCGCTTGCTTTTTCACGCGGGAATGATTTCGCTGGCGGTCGGCGATAATCAAAAGGGCGCGGACTATTTAAAGCAGGCTTTAGCGATTAATCCGTCTTTCGACATTCTTCAGGCTGAAGTCGCCAGGGAAAAATTGAACTCGCTGAAAAGCGCGCACTCGTTTTGACGACGGGTTACAACGGCGGTCGGATTCACATGAATCAGCACCGCTTTAAGAGAATTTACTTTTGAGAATTAACAAGATGATTAGAAAAAATTTCACGACAGCGCCGGTCATTATTTTAATTTTAACGGCAATTGTTTTATCGGGCTGCGCCGGACAGAGCGATTCGCAGGCGGCTCAGACCGGCAACATAAATAAAGCCCCGACCGCGGCGGCAAATAACAATAATATTCCCGCAAATCCGGCGAATACTCAGATGCCGCCTGTCAACAACGCTTCTACCGCGACGACTGCCGGCAAGGACAATAAAAAGCCCGCGCCCGCCGTCAAAGAGCCGACGCCGCAGATTGGCAGCGGCGGCGATGATATGTCTTTATTCATGCAGGCGCGCGGCGCTTTAAGCTCGGATAAAGAATTGTTTAACGCGGTCATCCTCGAAATCAAGGAAGGAAACCTGACCTTAAACGGCAAGGTTTCCAGCGAAGCCCAGAAGGCGAAAGCCGCGCAGCTCATTCAAAGCGTTAAAGGAATCAAAAGCGTCAAAAACAATTTGCGCGTTTCATAGCGAGTAAAGAACGGCTTTCGTAATTATAAAAGCCGAGCCGAAACAGGGAGGGACGGAAAACAATGCGAAAAAC
>DATHBC010000165.1:0-2112 GCA_035296345.1 Pyrinomonadaceae bacterium
CTTTTTCGAGATTTTCTCCGCGCAGAACGCGTTTCGTATAGGGAATCTGTTCGATTTTGCCGTCCGCGCCGGTGACGGCGGTTCTGCCGACCTCGACGGTCGTGCGGCGAATCTGCTGTAAATTTTGCCTTCCGACCAAGCCGCCGTAAACCAGAATCGTCGATTCGGCGACAGTCTCGGCGGTGGCGAGCTTGCTTAAATCGTTTGTTTGCTGCTTCGGTTTTTCTTCCTTTTTAGGTTTCTTGTCCGGCTGCAATTGCTGCTGCTGAGGCTTGTTTTCCTGCCCGGCGATAAACAAAACGCTCGCCAGACAGAGCGAAACCAGCAAGCCGAAGGTCTTAAAGTGTGAAAACACTAATTGAAATCTCCTTAGTATAGATAGAACTTTTGTAATTTGACACTCGCGGATTTTAGCACAAACTGTAAAATTCGGCACACCGCACCATTTGAAACTATCTGAATTGATGAAAATTAGCCCGGATTAGATGCTTCAAAGAAAATGCTTGTCAGACAATTTTTTGCGGCTTACTATAGATAAAATGAGCGAAAAAATAAAAAATCTGCTAAAAGAAGCCGAAGCTTCCGAGGACGGAAAAAGTTCGGTCACCAGCGCGCGGCGCGAGTTGAAGTCGGCTGAAGAAGCCGCCGAAGTCTTCGCTTCGCTGAGAAAAAAGCTTTACGACATCAATCGATGGGAAATCGATTCTGGCGTGACGGCGTTTCAATTATTCAACGAAGACGGCAATCCGCTGAAAAGCAAACAAGCCGGGAAAGGAAACTTCGTGCGCATTACGCTGCCCGGCTCGGGCAAAAACGACTGGGTGAAAATCATCGACATTCACGACGCGGCAAACGAAGTCGTGATAAGCGTCCAGCCGATTTATGACCCGACCGGCGGAAAGGAAATTGATAGGGACAGGACTTCGCATTTTTTTTCGAGCGAGGCGTCCAATAATTTCTGCCTGCAAAAAGAAGAGGCGGCGCTTTCGATTTACGTCATCGGTCTGCACGAAAAACCGAATACATCCGAATCCGGCGGCATCGTCGAAGCCGTTCGCAACGTCGCGACGGCAAGCTTCGGCTGGCTCGGCTTTCAAAAAGTCGAGTGGAAAACCTTCTGCGAAAACTTTTTGGATAACGGAAAACGGAAAACGGATAATGGAAAATGAAAAGAGGAAAATTTGAAATCTGAAAATTTGAAATTTGAAATCTGAAATTTCAGATTTCAAATTTCAGGATTTGAAATTTGAAAATTCAAGATTTGAAATCGCCCGTTTTCCATTTTCCGTTTTCCGTTTTCCATTATGCTTCACGTTGCTCTGGTCGAACCTGAAATCCCGCCGAACACGGGCAATATAGCGCGCCTGTGCGCGGCGACTTTTACTTCGCTGCACATTGTCGGCGTTGCCGGATTTCGGCTGGACGACCGCGCCGTGCGCCGCGCCGGGCTCGATTACTGGGACGAGGTGCGGCTTTTTCGCCACCGCGATTTAAGCGCGCTTTACGAGGCTCTGCCCGGTTCGCGTTTTCTTTACCTGACCACGAAAACCGATAAGCTTTACACCGATTTCCGGTTCGAGGACAACGACTGCCTCGTCTTCGGGCGCGAGACTCGCGGCTTGCCCGAAGATTTGCTCAAAGCCAACTGGGAACGCTGCCTGACCGTGCCGATGCCGAACCCGAAAATCCGCAGCTTAAACCTTGCGACGAGCGCCGGAATCGTGCTTTACGAAGCGCTCCGGCAGGTCGGATTCTTTACAAAAAAATAAAGTTCGTTTGACATCTTTTCGGCAGTTTTTCTCATCAAATCCATCGTAAACAAGTAAGTAATTAAATACATAAATTCATACTTGATTGCGAGGGAGAACATATGAAATTCATAAGATATTTTCTAATTTTAGCGGTTGCAATTCTCGGCGTCTCGGCAGTTAACGCGAACGCTCAGAAATACGCCGACACCAAGAAATCACCGAAAACGCTTCAGCAGAAAATTTTCAAAGAGATAATTAAACTGCCGTATTACGGCGTGTTTGACAACATCAAATACGAATTGAACGGCAGCACCGTGATTTTATCCGGTAAAGTCGCCGTGGCGAGAAACAAAACGGACGC
>DATHBC010000166.1:0-2915 GCA_035296345.1 Pyrinomonadaceae bacterium
ATGAAAGGCGTTTGCACAACGACGCGCGGCGTTTCGCACGCCTTGTGGTTTTGGAAATCGAGCTTTACAACCAGCAGAAAGTCAAAGAAGGACGCGAGGCAAACGACCTTTACGAGCGCCTGCGCGAAGCCATCGACCGCTCGCGCGAGATGTATGACAAACGCATTCAACCGGAGGTCACTGCCAAGTTCGATTATTTTCACTACCAGTTAGTTGAAATTTTAGCCGAAGGTGATGAAACTAAACTCGGAATGGATTATTTTAATTCTTATTGGGGCAAAAAAATTGAGCGAAAAACAATTTAGCGGAAAATCGGCAATCGTCACGGGCGCGACGCGCGGCATCGGCAGGGCGATTGCTCTGGAACTGGCGCGGCGCGGCGCGAATGTCGCTTTTAATTATGCGAAAAGCGCGGACGAAGCCGAAAAATTAAAAGCGGAAATCGAAGGCTTGGGCGTTAAAACTTTTGCCGCGCAGTGCGACGTGGCAAATACGGAAGCGTCGGCGGATTTTGTCAAACAGGCGCAGGGCGCGTTCGGAACCGTAGATTTTTTGGTGAACAACGCCGGCATCACCCGCGACACGCTGATTTTGCGGATGAAGGAAGACGATTGGGACAGCGTCATCGACACGAATCTGAAAGGCGCGTGGAATTTTTCGAAAGCCGTTCTGCGCCCGATGATGCGGAATGAAACGGGCGGCTCGATTCTGAACGTTTCCTCAATCAGCGGCGTTGTCGGGATGCAGGGACAGACGAATTATTCCGCTTCGAAAGCCGGAATGATCGGCTTGACGAAGGCTCTGGCGAAAGAAGTGGCGAGCCGGAAAATCACGGTTAACGCTCTGGCGCTCGGCTTAATCGAAACGGATATGTCGGGCGAAATGAACGAGGAACATCGCGCGAAGATTCTGGAAGCGATTCCGCTCCGGCGACTCGGAAACGTGCGGGAAGTTGCTGAAATCGCTTGCTTTATGCTTTCCGATTCGGCGCGTTACATTACCGGGCAGGTGATTCAGCCCGACGGCGGACTGGCGATATAATTTACGGTTTCGGATTTTAGATTCTGTACGCGGCGGCGAGAAATCTTGCAATCTGCAATTGAGCCTCTAAAATCTAAGATTGAATATGTCTTTTCAACCAGAAGAACGCGACGAAGAATCGGAAGAGCTGGAACGATTGCAGCAAGGGCAAATTACGCCCGAGGAATTTCTCGCCGAACGAAAAAGCTCGATTCGCAAGCGTTCCTGGTGGTCAATCGGCATCGGTTTGCTCGTCATTCTGGCGCATTTCGCCCTGTTTGCCGTCGCCGGTATAGGGTTTAATCTGGTCTTTCGCAGCATCCTGTTCGTGCTGGGAATTTTCTTTGTTATCGCCGGCGTCTGGTTTCTCTACGAGGCACGACGCCTGACGCTCGAAGATTTGATTCCGTCGCCGGAGGCGCTCGATTTTATCAGGCAGTCGCCGGGCGTAACACCGCATTTTTCATATATTATTCTCGGTTGCTTAATCGCCGTCTTTTTCAGCGAGATGGCGGCGGGCAAAGCCGCCGACAGCGGCGATTTCCGGGCAGTTGAAATCGCCGGGCTGCTCAAACCGGACGTCTGGACGAATGGCGAATACTGGCGGATTTTGACGAGCGGCGCGCTGCACGCTGGATTTCTGCATATTTATTTTAACTCGCAGGCATTGTACGGTTTAGGCAGCTCGATTGAGATTTTGTCGAATCGCGCGCATCTTTCGATTGTTTTTCTGCTGGCGATTATCGGCGGCTCGCTTTTGAGCATCATTTTTATGCCCGAGGGCAGGACGGTCGGCGCGAGCGGCGGGATTATGGGCTTAATCGGTTATCTGGCGATTTACGGTTACCGCCGCAAACAGCAGCTTCCGCCGGATTTTCTGCGGACGATGCTGGTCAATATCGGCTTTGTCGCCGCGTTCGGTCTGATTGCTTATCAGATTGTCGATAATTTTGCCCATCTCGGCGGCTTGCTGGTCGGCTCGATTTACGGTTTTATACAGGTTCCGCGCAGTTTGCGTGAAAATCCGCGCCAGGTCAGCGCCGTCACCGAAGCGCTCGGTTTAATCGCGATGGGCGTTTTCGTCTTCGTTTCAATTTTAAGCATCCTGCTGATTTTGGAATATATAAAGTTTTAAATCAGTGGTAAACGGTAAGTGCTAAGTGGTAAGTTGCAATCGGCGAATAACGAACTTACCACTTACCGTTTACCGCTTACCACTTTTTAAGTTATGCCGAGAGTCCGCGTTCACCAGCACGTTAATCCGCTGGCGCCTTATTTTCGATTTGTTTCCAAACCTCTGGATTTAGCGAAGATTTTTGTTAAGCCCGACTTGCCGCTGCATCTGGACGTCGGCGCGGCGCGCGGGCGTTTTCTGCTGAAAATGGCTGAAATCGAGCCGGATTGGAATTTTCTCGGGCTGGAAATTCGCGAGCCGCTGGTCGCGGAAGCAAACCGCATCGCCGCCGAAAAAAATCTGCAAAATCTGCATTACGAATTCACCAACGCGACCATTTCGCTCGGAAATTTATTGAAGAACTTTCCCGAAAACATTCTGCGGGCGGTGACGATTCAGTTTCCCGACCCGTGGCATAAAAAGAAACACGCCAAGCGCCGAATGGTGACAATCGAAATGGGCGAAGCTGTCGTCAAACATTTATCCGTCGGCGGAAAAATCTTCGTGCAGACGGACGTGGATTTTCTGGCGGAAGAGATGTTTGAGATTTTCCGAAAATTTGCGGAGCTGCGCGAAATCGAAACCGGCGAAAATCCTTTTCTCGTGAAAACCGAGCGCGAACGGGCGGTCGAAGAAAAAAATCTGCCGGTTTACCGGGCGATTTTCGAAAGGATTTAGCCGCGAAAAATAAGAAATCAGCCGCGAACTTGCACGAAAAATC
>DATHBC010000167.1:0-4336 GCA_035296345.1 Pyrinomonadaceae bacterium
CGGAGATTTTATCTCGCTCTCGTAAAACGGAAAAAGAATTCGGAGATAAAACTATGAAAATAGCGGGTTTGATAATCGGTCTTTTGCTGATGGCGCTGGCGGGTATGGCTTTTATCGCTTGCCTGCTGCTGCCTTCGATGACGAACAACCGCGTTGATTTTGAGGAAGCGATGCTCGGAGCGATTCCGGCTGCCGCAGTTTTCTTCCTGGCTTTGATGCTGACGATTGTTTCGGCAATTTTCGTTTTCAAGGCGAAGAAAATTGCGCCGTAGTTACAGTAGGCTCTGTTTCAATTCAAAATGTTTCGAGTGTCCCGCCCGGGCGGCATTCAAAACGGAAACGCTCGAACGCGGAACGCGGAATTATGAATTATCAATTCCGCGTTCCGTGTTTCTTTACGCCTTGACCAGAATCGAAACCGTTCCGCTTTTGACTCTGCCGGCAAAAGCGCCGCGTTTGGTGTCGAAGGTCACGGGAAAATATTTCATCGGCGTTTGATATTGATGCTCGACGCGGTAAAGCCAGACTTCGCGTCCTTCGACGGAGATTTTCTTTTCCGGCTCGCCCAGCATATCCGCGATTTCTTCCTTCGATTTGCCGTCCAGCGCGCGGCTGTTGAATAAATCGCCGTACATTCTGCCGCGCTCGACCGTATCGCCCGCGAGCCATTCAGACGGCGTGAAAGGCTTTTCCGAGTATTCGCGGAAAGGATTTTTGACCAGCCCGCAGCCGCTGCCCGAAAAAGCGATTGCCAGCAGTAAAGCGGTCAGAATGCCGATTGATTTGAAGTTGCAGGTTGTTTTTTTATTCGTCGTCATAAAATTCTTCTCCAATAGATTCGCCTTCGATACTTTTTTAAATCTCGCCCGGTTCATAAAATTCAGCTCGGCGAAAACTCGTAAAATAAAATGCCCGAAGATTCCTTTCCGGCAGCCGCCGCAGCGGGTTTGAATTTAGCTTGTCTGGCGGCTTGCTCCGCCGCCTCTTTCAAAACTTCCGTGCCGGTGTAGGCTTGCGCCTCGACGACGTTTCCTTTTTCGTCGACTTTAATAAAAACCTCGACGCTGACGCGGCTGACGATAACCGTGCCTTTCGGCAGAACGGGCGGCGGCAGCGAAACGGCGCGGCTTTGAATATTTTTGTCCACGCCGTCGCGGTTCGGCGTCGGCTTCGGCGTCGGCTTTCGATACTGCGGCGGCTGCGCCGCCTGATTCGCCTGCGAGCGGGCTTTGCTCGAAACCGCGACGAAGATGCCGACCGCCGAACCGATAATCAGAATCGCGGATACGAAGGTCATCAATTTGCCGCGCCAGTCGTCGTCTTCCGCCAGAGCGGCGATCGTATACGGAATCTCCGCGTCAATCGGATAGCCGAAACCGTTAAAGCCCGAACGCGCGTTCGCGGCGGCATTCGGCGCGCTCACCGGCGGCTTTTTCTCGAACGGGACGAGAATTTTCGCGTCGCAGTATTCGCACTCGGCAATCGTCCGGTTTTCGTTAATTTCCTGAATCAATCCGCCGCATTGCGGACAAGTTATGGCTTTCATATGTAAAATCCGAGATTAATTTCAGACAGTTGACGGAATCGGTTAGACATTTTGCGAGAAATTAATAATTATTGGAGTTCGGGCAGCTCGCGGCAGCGCCGTCAGAGATGAAATCCCGGTCAAAGGAATGTTTTTAAATATGAAAAATTTCGCCATTTTGTTTTTGCTGCTTTTCGTTTGCGCGACCGCAAGCGCGCAGAGCGATTTACAAAAGCTCTACGACACGGAAAAAGCCTTCGAGCGCGCCGCCGCCGAAAAAGGCGTCAACCAGGCGTTCGTCGAATACAGCGCGCCGGACGGCGTCTGCTTTAATCCAAGCCCGGTCAACTGCCGCGAATACTGGCGCGGGCGTCCCGCTTCGCCCGCGGCTCTGCTGTGGAATCCGAATTTTGTCGATGTTTCGTCAAACGGCGCGATGGGCTACACGACCGGAAATTCGATTTACCGGGCGAAAGGCAAAGACGACCCCGAAGCCTATTACGGTCAATACGTCACCGTCTGGCAGCGCCAGCCGAACGGCACATATCTCGCCGCGATTGATTTGGGCATCACGCACGAAAAAACCGCCGCCGACACCGAGTGGAAATCGCCGGCTGATTCGGGCAGGGAATTAAACGAAAAGAAATCTTCCGCCGCCGACGCCTCGACCGCGTTTTTCGAGACGGCGACCAAACAAGGCTTGGGCAGAGCCTATAAAACCTTTCTGGCTGAAGACGCGCGGCTTTTGCGCGAGGGAAAACAGCCGATTCTGGGCAAACCGAACGCGCTCGCCGGGTTTAAAAACGACAAAACGCGGGTCTTCTTCGCCAAACGCTCGGTCTTTGTCGGCGCGGCTGATATGGCATACGTCAGCAATACCTACACCGTCAGCGACCGCAGCGGCAAACAGATTGAAAAGGGAAATTTTCTGCAAATCTGGAAGCTGCGCGCCGGCAAATGGCAAATCGTGCTGGACGCTTTTCTGCCGATTCCCGAACCGAAAAATTAAGGTAAATTCAAACAGGATGGACAGGATGAACAGGATAATTTAAAACTAATAACGTATAGTTTTGTTTCATCCTGCCTATCCTGTCCATCCTGTTTGAATCTCGTGTTTATCTGCGTCCATCTGCGGTTTCATTCTTCTTTCTTTGTGTTCTTCGCATCATTGTGGTGAAAATAAAAAAGTGAGCAAAACCTTTTCGCAAGTCGTCGAGCTTTTAAGGCTCGAAGCCGCCGCCATCGAATGCGCGGCGAAAAACCTGAATGAAGAAGCGGTCGAGCAAGCCGTCCGGTTACTGCTCGAATGCCAAAGCAAAGCGGTCGTCATCGGCGTCGGCAAATCCGGCATTATCGCCAACAAAATCGCCGACACGATGACCTCGACCGGCACGGTCGCCGTTTTTCTGCACCCGTCGGACGCGCTGCACGGCGGGCTCGGCGTCATCACGCCGGGCGACTGCATTATTGCCCTGAGCAACTCGGGCGAAACCGACGAAATCATCGCGCTGCTGCCAGCCTTGAAGCAGCGGCGCGTCTCGATAATCGCCATTGTCGGGAACGTGAATTCGACGCTGGCGCGAAATGCGAACGTCGTTTTAGACGCGTCGGTCGACCAGGAAGCGTGTCCTCTGAATCTCGCGCCGACCACCTCGACAACGGTCGCGCTGGCAATCGGCGACGCGCTGGCGATGACCGTGATGCAGGCGAAAGGCTTGACCGCCGAAGATTTCGCTTCGAATCATCCTGCCGGACGCCTCGGCAAACGCCTGACGCTGAAAGTCAGAGATTTAATGCACGAAAGCCCGAACGTCAGAGCAAATGAAAACTGGCTCGGCGTCGTCAAGGCGCTTTCGCGCTACGCTCTCGGCGCGGTCAACGTCGTCGACGAGGACGGCAATCTGATAGGCGTCGTGACCGAAGGCGACCTGCGCCGCACCATCGAAAAAATCTCGCCCGAAAACCTCTCCGCCCTCGACGCCGCGCAGATGATGACGCGCAGCCCGATTGTCGCCGCGCCCGAAATGCTCGCCTACGACGCGCTGCAGCTGATGGAAAACCGCCCGCGCCAAATCTCGGTTCTGCCCGTCGCCGACGCGTCCGGCGCGTGTTTGGGCTTGATTCGCGTCCACGATATTGTCCGCAGCGGTTTATAACGATAGCAGATTGCCGGACGGGCAAAGTAAATCGGGGGCAACTTGCGGGCTGCCCTTTTTATCTATTAGAAGTTAAATTCGTTTTGCCCGAAAGATTTTTCCGCGAAAAAGGATTTGGAATGAAAAAAAGAGTTCTGGCTTTGGCGTTTTCGATTATTTCGCTGGTTTCCGCCGCGAGCGCGCAGCAGGCGGAAGTGACGATTACTTTAAACGAGGCGTTTTTCGACGCGCTGCTCGACGCGATTTTTAAAAATGCGACTCCGCCGGAGTTCCCGATTTCCGCAAACAGCGTTCAGCGTTCAGCGTTCAGCCGTCAGCGGATTGTTTCGAGTTTTGCCGAAGACCGAAGACCGGAGAATATGCCGCGCGGCTTTGACCGTCCGGCAGCTTGCAATGACGTTATCCGGCTCAAGCGCGAGAACGAAGGCGTCAGGACGAGCGTGCGATTCCGGGAAGGGAAAATCTTTGCGCCGATTGCTTTTTCGGGCAGCTACAATCCGCCTTTAATCGGCTGCGTCGAATTTTCGGGCGTGGCTGAGACGAATATCGATTTGGAATTCGACCGCCAGCGGCAGGCGCTCGTCGGGCGGGCGACCGTTCTGGGCGTCAATCTGACGGGCGCGGGCGGCGTCGGAAGCGGAATCCTGGCGCGGAT
>DATHBC010000168.1:0-6074 GCA_035296345.1 Pyrinomonadaceae bacterium
AGTTTCCTGCACGGGCGTTCACGGCGCGAATCGCCTGGCGTCAAATTCCCTGCTGGAAGGCTTGGTTTTCGGCGCGCGCGCCGGCGCGGCGGCGGTTGAAGACAGCCGACAGCCGTCAGTTGTCAGCCGTCAGCTTTCAAACACTCAGCACTCAGCACTCAGCACTCAGCACTTTTCCGACATCGCAACAGCCGTTCGCAAGCGCGTCAAGCGCGTGATGTGGGAAAGAGTCGGAATCCTGCGCGACAAGGATTCGCTGCAAAGGGCTTTGCAGGAATTCAGTCAAATCAAGCAGGCGAATTTAAGCGTTTCCTCGCGCAACTTCGTGACGCTGGCGGCTCTGGTCGCCGCCGCCGCGCTGTGGCGCGAAGAATCGCGCGGCGGTCATTTTCGCACGGATTTCCCCGAACGCGACGAAAAATGGCGCGTTCACTCGATTCAAAAAACGGGCGCGCAAATCTCGTCCGACCCGAAGATAAATTTCACGGCTGCGGAGTTTCTGACGCGAGGAAATAAAGCGAAATAATTGCCGGTTCTTTAAACATCCTTTGACCTGCAATATGAATAAAACGCCCGCAATATCAATCAAACGTTCGCAATATGAATAAAACGCCCGCAATCCGTATTAATCACGCGCAAGATGAAACTTTCACGCGCAATATCAATCGAACGCTCGCAATGTGAAACTTTCACGCGCAAGATGAAACTTTCACGCGCAATTAAAAAAGCCGCGATTCCGGTTTCGGAATCGCGGCTTTAACAAATCAAGCGAAGCCGGTTTTAAACTCCGGGCATCGCTTTCTTTAAAGGTTTGATAATCAAAAACAAAATCACGCCGATGGCGGCGCACATGGCGGCAATCACGAGGAAAAACTTCGAGTGCGTCCAGACCGTCCACTGGACGCCGATTGTGCCGACCAGGTAGTTTCCGATTGACGTCGCCGCGAACCAGCCGCCCATCATCAAACCGCGCAGGCGAATCGGCGCGACCTTTGAAACCAAGGATAAGCCCATCGGCGAAAGCATCAATTCGCCGAGCGTGATGACGGCGTAGGCGATGATTAACCACCACGGCGAAACTCTGCCCGTGTCGCCGCCCGAAATCGCGCCCCAATACATAATCAGGTAAGCGGCGGCAACCAGAAACATTCCGATTCCCATCTTCGCCGGAGTCGAAGGCTCAAGCCCGCGCTTGTCGAGCCACGCCCAGAAACCGATTAGCGGAAACGTCAGGACAATCACCCAGAACGGATTGATGGCGTTGGAGATAACGCCGGAGATGTCTTCGCCGCTGACTCTGCCGAGCGTCAGGATTTTGACCAGAATCGGCACGACCGCCGAAGCCGTCCAATCGGTGTTGTCGTTTGCCCAGTACGTCCACGTCGAGCCGTTCTGGTGAAACGCCATCCAGAAAACGATGACGATCAGAAAGATGACAATCAGCGCCAGAATGCGTTTCGAGTCGGAAACCGAATCAATCAGATTCCGGCGCGGCTCGTCCGTTTTTGCGGCGTCGACTGATTTTTCAATCGGCGGCAAATCTTCGGTCGTCAGAGAAGCCTGCGGCTCGTTGCCCGTGACCGCGCTGGTGTCGTCAGCCCTCGTTCCTCCTGCTGCCGCGGCTGCGGCTGCGGCTCTTTTCGTGTCCGCGCCCGTTCCGACGTCGACGCCTTCGATGTGGCGTTTGAACAAAATCAAAATTCCGACCGAGACGAGCATTCCGGCGGCGGCGACGGCAAACGCGGCGTGATAGCCGAAGCTGCTTCTGACCGCTTCCATAACCAGCGGGGCGAGAAAAGCTCCGATGTTAATGCCCATGTAAAAAATATTGAAGGCGCGGTCTTTCAGATGGCTGCCTTCCGGGTAGAGCTTTCCGACCATCGCCGACACGTTCGGTTTGAAAAATCCGTTGCCGATGACCAGACAAACCAGCGCGAGATACATTATCGTGACCGAGCGGAACGATAAAAGCAGGTGTCCCGCCATAAAGAAGAAGCCGCCGATAATAACCGATTTACGATAGCCCAAAGCCCTGTCGGCGATAAATCCGCCGATGAGCGGGGTAAAATAGACGGCGGCGAGATAATACGAATACAGCCGTGTCGCGTCGTTTCGCACCCAGCCGAAGCCTTCTTCGGCGTTCTGCAAATAAAGCGTAAACAGCGCCAGCATCGAATAAAAGCTGAAACGCTCCCACATCTCCGCGCCGAAAAGCACGTAAAGACCTTTCGGGTGTCCCGTCAAGTCGGCTTCGCCGACACCATTCATAGTTCCTACGTTTGCACTCATTAGTTTTCCCTCTGTATGGTTTGAATTTTAAAAAGAATGGGCAAAATATAGCAGATAAATTTTATAACTAAAAGGAAAACTTAAAAAAATGTGATGAAAAGGCTTTCGGCGCTGTTGTCTGCGGCGACGATTTATAAAAAACCCGGCGGCGCGCAGCCGAAATTTTAAACGCTCGATGACCAGCCCGCGCACATTTTCGGCAGCGCGTTGCTATTTCCGCGCTTTTGTGAGATAAACGAGGCGAAAGCCGTTCATTGCAAAATGCCCGAACGGCAATAAATTCGACGGATTACAATAAAATGCTCAGTATCTTAGGTCTCGTTTTTATCATCATGGCAGCCGTTTTTATTTATCGGTTCGCCAAACAAAACGGTCGCAACGCGATTGTCTGGGCTTTGGTTGCCCTCGTCGTCGGTTTCGGAGTTCAAATCGTCATTCCGATAATTATAGGGATTGCTATCGCTATAATCATGCTTTCTTCCGGCAGCACGACGCGCGAGCTTGAGCAGGTGTCGATGAACTACGCTTATATTATCAATATAGGTTTTATGCTCCTCAGCGTTCTTGCTCTCGCCTTAATTATGCGTCAGGTCGCTAAAATCCCGGAAGAAAAATCGTTCGTCGCGCCGCCGACGCCCCCTGAAAAGTTCGACTGAATTTTAAGGCGATTCATTAAATGCCGCCGCCGTCCAGCCGCCGCAAAAGCAGCGGCGATAAATCGAGCCGCGGTTGCGAAAACACCGGCTTTCTGCGACTATTTTATCGAAACCGTTCCTGCAAAAGAACCGGACGCAACGAGACGACGAATCTTAGTTTTTAAATAAACCTTTCCCGCTTAATTCAGGAGGCAAATGCAATCGGTAAACGACACACAATATCGCTCGCCGCGAGTTTTAGCGTATCTGACGATGTGCGCTCTCGGCAGCCTGGTTATCACTAATCTGCTCAGCACGCTTTTCGGCTTCGGCGAAGTTCTGTTTCAACAGCCTATCGAGCTGGACGACGGCGAATATATGTCGCTCTGGTTTTTGTTTATCGGCTTGATTAGTATTTTGGAGATTTTTCAATACGTGGCGACCGCCGTGCTTTTTCTGATGTGGCTGTTTCGCGTTTATAAAAATCTGCCGTCCCTGCGCGCGGCGAATCTGGAATTTACGCCCGGCTGGGCGGTCGGCTGGTGGTTTATACCTTTCGCCAATCTGGTCAAACCGTTTCAGGTCGTGCGCGAGGCTTGGCGCGAAAGCGACCCGGATTTCGACCCGAGCCTGAATTTTCTTTCCGGCGGCACAGGTTCCGCGCCGTCGCTTTTCGGTTTCTGGTGGGCGTTCTGGATACTCTCGAACATCACCAACAATATCTCTTCGCGGCTGGTAGACGATTCGGGCACACAGGTGAGCGAAGGCTTTATCGCCGTCTGGATAGTTGCCAGCGTCTTATCTCTGATTGCGGCGCTGCTGGCTATTTTAGTGGTCAGAAGCATCACCGAAAGACAGGACGCGCGCTTCCAGAATCTGCATAAGATGCAGGTTTATTCGCCGCCTCCGCCGCCGAATTTCAATCCGCCGGATTACGGCAATCAACAGCCGAATTTCGGCAGCCAGCAACCGAATTTCGGTAATCAGACGCAGCAGCAGCAACAGCAGCAGCAACAAGAAGAGCCGCAGCGAAAGATGCCGCCGCCGCAGAACCGAATTTCTTAGCAATGGAATTATTTCAAAAGCTCGGAGCCGAGGTAGAGACGCTCTGGCGCGAAAAAAATTACGACGAGGAACTTTTTCCGGCACTGGCGGCGCACGCGCTCGAAGCGGCGGATTTGCCGCGAAAAGTATCGGCGTGGGAAGTCATCGACTGGACTTTGCGCGAAACGTTTCTGCCCGAGCAGCGCGATTTGGCGGGCAGGTTCGCCGACCCGCCGATAACGCTCTACAACAGCCCGCGTTTTCACGTCGACGTTTATTTCTGGCTGGAAGGCACGACGGCGATTCATCAACACGGTTTCTGCGGCGCGTTTCAGGTGCTGCACGGGTCGAGCCTGCACAGCCACTATGATTTCGAGCTGCGCGAAAAGATAAACATTTTCACCGAAATCGGCGATATAAATTTAAAATCGTGCCGGCTGCTGGAGGTCGGCGACGTGCAGGAAATCCGGGCGGGCAGGCGCTATATTCACGGGCTTTTTCATCTCGACCAGCCGTCGGCGACGATTGTTGTCCGCACGTATCGCAGCCCGCTGGCGATGCCGCAGTACAATTACGAAAAACCGTATCTCGCGATTGACCCGTTTTTTGAAGAACCGGCGACGATTAAAAAATTGCAGGCTCTGACCGCGCTGATTCGCTCGCGCCATCCGGAAACGGACGCGCGCATCGCGGAATGGCTGGAAAACGCCGATTTTCAAACGTCTTTTGCGATTCTCTCGAAAATCAAAAACTACCTCGGCGCGGACGGCGTCGACCAGGTTTTCAATCTCTCGGGCGCGCAGAACCGTTTTGAAAAGTTTCTGGAAGTCGCCCGCAAACGTCACGGCGAGCGG
Source organism: Pyrinomonadaceae bacterium (assembly GCA_035296345.1). Classification (GTDB taxonomy): domain Bacteria; phylum Acidobacteriota; class Blastocatellia; order Pyrinomonadales; family Pyrinomonadaceae; genus JALZHR01. The sequence goes on from DATHBC010000168.1 coordinate 4,823, forward strand.
GCGGACGTGTTTCCGAAAGTCTTCCGTCACCAGGACAAGCTCAATCAAATCCTGCGCCAGCGCGCGCTCGTCACCGACGCCGGGCAGCGTTTTTTTCTCGCGCTGCTTTTAAACGTCGAGGGAAAAGAGCGGATTTTTTCTCTCGTCAGAGAGCGATACCCCGAAGCCGAGCCGCTGGAAAAGGTTCTGGACTGGACTTACGATTTGGCGCAGACGAAAGTTTTCGGCGCTAATCCGACCAATGCGCTCGGCGTCGAAGATTTTGACGATACGGATTTGTTCGTGCTGGAAAGCCTTCTGAAAGACCGCACCGAAGCCGAAATGCTGGAAGCCCTGCAAACCGATTACGGCACGCCCGCGACCGAAGAAACGGCGCGAAATCTGGCGGCAAAAGCGGAAAAAATCCGGCAGGCGGCGATTTTCGAGCCGCTCCTGAGCTGAAAGGAATCTTGAGTTTTGAATGCTGAGTTTTGAATGATTCGTTAATTTGCGGTTCGGAATTCAGTATCAAATCTTTTATCGAAACAAAAAGAGCGGAACGAGGAAAACCACCCGTTCCGCTCTTTTTGTTTTTTCGGAGAACGCTCCCCGCTTTTTTTACTGCCGCGTCAGCGTCATGGTAAACGGCGTGTTGAGGTTGATGCTGTTTGCCGTTATCGTGTTGTTTCCTAACGAGTAAATACTTCCGCTGAAGATGTTGACGCCCGTATTGTTTCCGCTAATCGTGACGTTTGAAAGATAAATCGACGGCGCGCCGGTGACGGCGGCGACGCCGGTTCCGTTGTTCGTCACCAGACAGTTTTCGACCGTCACGTTAGTGCCGCCGAGGTCGGCTTCGGCGACGATTCCGAAATTGTTATTGGCTGAGATTACCGAATTCCTGACCGCCGCCGTACTGCCGCCGCGCACGGCGAGACCGGAATTGCTGTTGCTGTCGAGCAGCCTGACGTTATCCAGAACGGCGACGACGGCGGACTGCGACGGGCTGATGAAGACGTTGGTCTGCTCGTTGTTGGCAACGGTCGTGTCGGTAATATACAAAGCGCCGCCGGTCGTGCGCTCGTCCGAGACGCCGCGCCCGCTCGTCGTGCTCGTGCCGTTTTTAAAATTGAAAATCCGGCAATTTTCGATATAGACGGCTTTCGCGCCGAGAATCCGGATGCCGTTGATTCCCGTTCCCGCGCCGTTGATTGCCAGGTTGCGCAGGATTACGGTGTCGTTGGCTGACGCGTTGATAACGACGCCGTTTGCG
>DATHBC010000169.1:0-2059 GCA_035296345.1 Pyrinomonadaceae bacterium
ATGCGGTTTGAAGATTCCACAATTCCCTTTTGCGCCGCAGAGCCAGCGTCAGCATCAAGGCGACCAGCGCGCCGACAAAAAGAAAAACATTCAAGCCCCACGGCGTCGCGCGCAAGAAAGCGTCGCCTAAGATACCGAGTAAAATAGCCGCTTCGATAATTTCCAAACCCAATTTCGTCCGCTCGTTCATTGCCTGTTAAACTCCCTTCAATTTGTGCTTTCGACCAAAGATGTTTTCGCGTTCCCGCTTTTTGATAAATCGACGTCCGGAAACGAGCCGCGCCCGAAAAAGACGTGCGCCGCCAGTTTTTTCAAAAGCGGCAGGCGCAGGAAAAAGCACCCGGCTTCCAGCAGAAACTGGTTTGAAAAGCCCGCTAAAATCCGGCGCATCCAGAGCCTCGACACAAAGCGCGCGCGAAACAGCTCGCCGGAAAACTTTAATAAAACTCGCGGATTTCCGGTTTCCAGTCTTTCCCAGATCACTTCCGCAGCCATTTTCGATAAACGCAGGCAAGGGTCGAGCCCGCCCGCCGTGAGCGGCGAAACCGCGCCCGAGGCGTCGCCGATTAAAAGCCCTCGCTCGCAGGCAATGCGCTTTAGAACGCCGCCGACCGGAATGCGCCCGCCGCGTTTTTCCGCCGGCTTCGCCTGGCGCACGTCGACGAATTTTCCGACAACTTTCGCCTTAAATTGTTCTAACGCTTCGCGCGGATTTAAGCCAGCGTAATAACCACCGACACCGATGTGGACTTCCTCACCGTCGTTCGTCACCCACGCTAGATAACCCGGCGCGAGCCTCGCGTCCAGAAAACAATGCAGAACCGGCTCGCCCGCCGGAGAAACGTTTGTCCAGACTTCTTCGACGCCGACGATAAATTCGCGGTTTTCGTCCAAATCCAGGTCTTTCGCCACGCGCGACTGCGCGCCGTCCGCGCCGACTAAAACTTTTGTTTTCACCGCAAAAGCTTCACCGTTTTTTTCGAGATTGACGATTGTTTCGATTGGTTGCGCCGGTTCAGGGGAAATCCGCCCGCTATCGTCGGCAGCTCCGGCTTCCGCCGAAACGTAACGGGTCGAAGCGGAAAACTCGACGCCGTTTTTCACGCATTCCCGCAAATAACTTTCGTAGAGCAAGCCCATTTTTCCGACCCGAAACTCCTCATACCGGCTCGACAAATGCAAAGCCTTCAAACCGGGCGAATAAAGCGCGACGCGGCGCACGGGCTTGCCGAGAGTTTCGGGCGGAAAATCGAAATCTTCCAGCGTTTTGCGGACGAAAATCCCGGTCGTGTGAATGCCTTTCGCCAAATCCGTCTTGCGGTCGACGAGCAAAATTTTTGCGCCTCGCCGCGAGAGCAGCTTAGCGCATTGCAGACCGGCTAAACCGGAGCCGACGATTACCACATCAAAGCTTTTCATAAATTTTCAGCCGATGAAAAACGGTTTTTTTTCTACGTCTACGCCCGTCAGCTCTTTATAAGCTGCGGCAAAGGCTGCCCTTTTTTCTTCGTCCATATTATTTTTGCGGGCGGCGTAACGAACGCCCAAATCGCTGAAATCGACCAGCGGCGCGACGTATTTTAATTTTCCGGCTTGCGCGCTTACCGCCTGCGCGTCGCCGTTTATCATTTCATCCAAAGCTCTTTTGACCTGTATATTTAAAACCGCCGGCAGAGCAAGGCTGAGAACCGCGCTCAGCATCAGCGAATTTATTAAAACGCCTCTTTCGAGAAACGGTTTCGCCGCGTGAAAGCTCCGCGCGGCGTTGCGCAGAAAAACAATCGAGGTAAACAGCGGCGTAAAGCCTAAGATTCCGATGAGAAGTAACAGTCCAAGCAGGCTGAGCGGCAGCAAAACAATCCCGACCGCCAGCGAAATGACGCCGCCCACGGCGAAAAGCCCCGCCAGAAAGCCGTTCAGCCATTTCAGCTTTGCGCCCCAGATGAGCCACGCCGCCATCGCCATCACCGAGACAAAGCTCAGCACGTAGGCGAACGGCTTGAAAACGCCTAAAAGAGCGGAACCGCCGAATCCGCCTTTAAAAACTATCGGGTCGAAG
>DATHBC010000170.1:0-7233 GCA_035296345.1 Pyrinomonadaceae bacterium
CGTCCGGCGACTTTTGCGGGCGTTCCTCGCGCTTGATTTGATTTTCCGTGACGGCTTCGCCGGAATTTTTGTCCTCGTAGGCGTATTCGCCTTTTTCGTTCTCGTCTTCCTGCGACGCCTGCGCTTGGCTGTCGGTCGAAATGTTCTGGAAAAGCGTGTAAACGCGGCTCGTCGCCATCAAAGTTTCGGCGACGGTCGCGGTTTTGTCGTGCAGGTAAGAGTCGATGACGCTTTCGATTTCCGAAACGATTTGTCCGTAAAATTTGCGCGAATCATCGGTCGCGCCGCCGCATAGAGTGATTTGAAATAAGAGTTCGAACGGCACTTGATGAACCGGCAAATCGAAAATAAACGGGCGTTTTTCGCGCAGATGAGCCTGCATCAAATCCAGGTCGCGCACCAGCCCGCGATAAGTTTTTCGCAAACGGCGGTCGATGCGCGCGTTTTCCAGCGTTCCGAAAATCTTTTTCGCCAGGGAAGGTTCGGGAAAGACCTGCAAAACGGCGCGATAGTCGGAATTTTTCGGAAGCTTTCGCGCGCGTTTTTTCAATTCTTCGAGGATTTCGTCGTCGCTCAGAGCCTTTTCGCCTTGTCGTACGTCTTCGATGTAGCCGGCGAGCGAGAACGCGTCGATTTGTTCGGCGCTTGCTTCGTATAAATCATTTAGTTCGGCGAAAGCGGCTTTTAAAGTCCTCGAGTCTCGCTCGTAAGTTCCGAATTCGATTTGCCCGGCGGCGTGCGCCGAAAGGACTTTGTAGAGACGAAAATCAAGCTCGTCGTCTTTGAATTCGGCGACGGTCGCGGGCAGATAAATCGTTTTGCCGTCGCCGAGCCGCGATTCCTGCGGCATTGCCGAAAGCGGCGCGATTTCGACTTCTTTGCCTGTCAAGCCTTCGACGTAAATTCGCAGAACGGTCTGCACTTTTTCGAGCGGCAAGCCTTCCTGACCTTCATGCAGGAAATCGTGGCTTTGACGAGTTTCGAGCGCGAAATACGAGCGGCGCGCGCGGGCGTTGCTCGTATTATTCCGCAAACCCGACAAAACCCAGTCTTCAAATTGAAGGAGCGAAACCTTGCGCAGGGCGGACGCGCTGGAACGAAATGCGGCGAGCGCGGATTCCGCGTCCGTTTCGGCGATTTCTTTGACTAGTTGCAGGACGCGGCGCGAGAGCGAAACGATTTCCGCGTCGTTTCGGACAGTCGAAATCTGCGCGAAAAAGCCGGGCGAGGAACGCAGGAAAGCGACCAGAACGGCGTTTCCGTGTTTCGCGACTCGCTGCAAAACTTCGCACCAATCGGCGAAAACCGCTTCGACGCGGCGCTGGGCTTCGCCGCCGGCAGAGACGAAATGAAGCGTCACGCTGCCGCCGTATTCGAGAAAATCAGTCGCTTTTTTCGCCAGTTTAACGGCTTGTTCCGCCGTGAGCTTTTCGAGCGCGGCGGGCAGAGTCTGCCACAAATCGGCGGTCATTCCGCCCGTGCGCGAGGCGAAATTTGTCGCCAGAGAAATAACGGCTTTTGAAACTTTGCGCTTTTCTCCGCCGAAAATGTTTAAAGATTCCGCCATTTTCGGCGTCGCCTTCAGAAAATCCGAGCTGTGTTTGGCGCTGCGCTGCGCGACCTCGTTAGCGACTTTTAAAATGTCCGCAAACAGTTCGTCGTCGCCGACCTCTTTTGCCAGCAGCGGAATCTCGTGAAAAGTTTCGACGGCAATCGAGCTGGAAAGCACGAGCTGGCGCATGCAGATTTGAAAAACGAACGAGCGCGCTTTTGCCGGAACGTCGCGGAAATTTTCCACGCCGTCGGTGAAGAATTTAACGCCCGCGTCGACGTTAGCCATCGCCAGTTTTCGTCCCATTTCCGCCCAGGCGCGCAGGGTTTCGGCGTCCAGAATCTTCGCCGCGTCCGGCGTGGCTTCGACAAAAGCACGGCTGACGCGCAAGGAAACTCCGGCTAGACTGGCGCTCATTTCCAGCGCCGCGCGCTTCTGGTCAGCCGGCAGATTTCTGAGTTCGCGGGCTAGTCCGGTGAAGGTTTTCGGCTCGTTTTCCATAAATCAATTTTAACAAAATTAGCCACGGAGAACACAGAGAGCACAGAGAAAGAAAAAAAATCAACCGCGGATTTTCACAGATAAACGCAGATTCAAACAGGATGAACAGGATTTACAGGATAATTTAAAAGCTGGAACGTTGTAGTTTGATTTTATCCTGTCTATCCTGTTCATCCTGTTTGAATTTTCTCTGAGTTCTCTGTGTCCTCTGTGGCTAAAAAATCTTACATCTTGCCGGGCGGCTTGCCGTCCGGGTAGATGAAGACGTGAAAGCAGGCGTTGACGTTGTATTCGATGAGCGCGTCGAGGACGCCGCGATTTTCCATCTCGGCGAGCTTCTTCATCAGAAAATTCTGTTCGGCGACGGTCATATAAGCTCGCCCGAGGTCAAAGGCGCAGCCGGAAGTGTGCGGCGGCAGGCTGCCCGGTCCGCGCACGATGAATGAATTGGCGTTTGTCTTGTTCAGGCTGATTTGATAATCCATCGAGCGCGTCAAACTGGTCACGCGCAGCGGGCGTTTGAATTGCTGGAAATATGCGTCGGCAAGCTCTTTTAAAATCGGGCGCGCGCGCGGGTGAAACATTCTCAGCAGGCGGATTCTAATCTGCTTGCGGTCGCGACCGCTGCTCAAATCGTATTTCTGCCCGTCGAAATTGCCGGCTAATTGCAGCAAGGTTTGATGTTTCGGCGTGCCCGGCGCAATCAGAGCGTCGCGCGCCTGAAAACTGAACGCCGTGAATTCGCTTTCGGTCGCGCTGCCGCCGACGTCGAGCAGAAAGCTTTCGGTCGCCATCGGCAGCTCAATAAGCTCCTTGTTCAGACGCTTTTGCGCCAGCTCGGCAAAATCCATCGGCTGTTGATAACCGCCGCGCATCATTTCGGCGAGCTTTGCCTTTTGTTTGACGACGCCGTCGCCGAAAAGCTCGCGCGGGACTTCCATTCCGGGCGGCGAGATGCCTGTCGCGCCCGTGCGCGGCGCGAAAACCAAATCGCGCTGTTTTTGCCAGAAGGCAATCGGCACATTCAATTCCGAAGGCTTTGCCGCATCGTCCTCGGCGGTCGAGTTAACTTCGCCGAGGTCTTCGACTTTCAGTTCTTTTTCCTCGACTTCGAACAAAGCTATCAAATCGTCCAGATCTTCCGGGTCTTCGCCGCCGAGCGGGTCGACCACGCGCACCGGAATCAGCGCGCCGGAGCGAATAACGGTCATGGGCGTCGGATTTCCGCTATCGTTTCCGCCACCGCCGAGCGAATTTGCCAGCAGGAGCGCAATCAGCGTGAAAAAAACGATGACGAAAATGCCGAGTCCGGCGACGAGCGGAACGATTGGAATCCTGTTCGATTGCGGATTGCGGGTTGCGGATTGCGGAATACTTGCTTGGCTTTCGTTGGTTCGCTCAGCTTTGTCGCCGCTTTCTTTCCGGGGCTGATTGCTGACCGCTGACCGCTGACCGCTTTCAACAAGAATCCGCGTCTCGCTGCCCAGCAGAATCTCGTCGCGGGCGTTTAATTTTCGTTCGCCCGTGATTCGTTCGCCGTTGACGAATGTGCCGTTGGTCGAATTTTCGTCCTGAATCCAGAGGTCGTCGCCCTCGCGCCAGACTGTCGCGTGGACACGCGAAAGCTGCGCGTCGTCAATCGCAATCTGCGCCGAATCGGTGCGCCCGACGGTGATTTCATTTTCGAGCGCGACGCGCCGCCGTCTGCCGTCGGGCGCTTCGATGTAAAGAATTATTTCCCGCATGATGGAAAATCAGTGATGGTGATGTTCTTCTCCGGCGTCGGCGACTTCTTTTAGTTTTGAAATGTCGAGCATCTTTGAAAATTCATCAAAGTGAAACATCGTCTCGTCCTTGCAGTGCGCGCAAAAAAACGTCACGTCTTCGCCGAGATACATATCTTTCAAATGATACGCGATAAAGCAGCCGTAGCAGCGCTGAACGCGCTTGCCGAATTGTTCCAAAACTTCATTTTCTTGTGACATTAACGATTGATTTTCCTTCAGACGGACGGAAAAGTGCAAGCCGGCAAAACGGCAGCGCAAAACTTTTTCATCGTAGAAAATCTCCTCGCTTGAATTGTCCGAAAGGCTGGTCGGCTAAATTGATGCGCGAGACTTTTTCGCGCTTGCTTCGCCGTCTTCGGCTCAATGGCTGATGCGTTTTTTGCCGGTCGGAGGTTCTACGAGCAGAGCATCATAATATTTCTGTTCTGATTGTCGGGCGGCGCGGCGGGCTTCGGCAAGTCTGGCTTCGAGGCGTTTAACGTTGGCATCGCTTTTTTCCAGCGCGGCTAGACCGGCTTCTAATTCCTTTACCTTCTCGTCGGAAATTCCCAAAACTTTCCGGTGTTTGCTGACGTATTCGCAAAATTCTCTGCGGGTCTTAATTTTTTCCTTAAAGTCCTTACTCTCGCTAACTTTCTCACACCTGTCGAACAGAGCGAAAAATTCGGCGACGATTTTCTTTACCTTTTTTGAGACAGCCATAAAAATATATGTGACGAATAAACGGCTGGAAACCGGGTTTCGAGCTGTTTACCGAATTTATACGGATAATTTACACCCTTGCGGTTTTAATTGAAAGAGTTTTTTTCGCGGATGAGCAAAGAAAGTCTATTTATTTTTATCGCCGGACATTAACGTTCGGCGTTAACAAACGAAAAGGCTGAACCTTTCGATTCAGCCGGAATATTTAATAATTTCGTTAATGAGGCTTTACCGGCTAATCGAGGCAAAACTGCTCGCCGCGCTTTGCTCGCCGGATTCTGTTTGCTGCCGCGCGTGGTATGACGAGCGCGTGAGCGGCGACGATTCGACGTGCTTGAAATCCTGAACTGAAATTATCCGAAAAACGTTTCATAATCATCGTGACCGCCAATCCAAAACCAGACGACCGTGTCGGCGTCCAAAATACCGATTGCCCGAATTCCGCGTGTAATCCTAACCGACCACAGGCTTTCAGCTTGGTTTATACATTTGAAACGCAGCGACGGGTGAAAAGGATTTTCCGACCATAGCTGATAGGCTTTTCTCGTCTGCTGTTTTAATGTAGGGCTTAGTTTGGCGTATTCTTTCCAAAAAGAAGGCAATGTTTCGGATTTCATAATTTCTCGAAATCCATCGGTGCGGCTTTTCCTTCGGAAATTTCCTTTCTCGCTATGGCTGCCGTTTCGGAAAGTTTGGCTGAGGATTTGTCGAATTGGACGTCCCAATGCGCCTCGTCTTTTAGGTCTTCGATGTATTCGCGCAAATGCTCGATTGCGCGCTCCTGAACCGAAACGGGTAAAGTTTCAAGCATTTTTACCACTGTTTCGATTATTGCCGTCGACATATTCTTTCCTCGCAAACCAAATTTTAACTCTTTCTAATTTCAACCTCAATCAATTCCGAATTACTGTGCAGGCAAGATACTCGCTTAAAACAAATTGTACTTTGTCCCCGTCGCTTTGCTCAGTACGGTATCTGTATCTTCCTTCCTGAACAATTCGCCAATGATTCCACTCAGGATTCGGATTTTTCCACAAAGATATAAAAGCTCGACCTCCAGGTTCAGGCAGAAATTCCAACTAATCGCTCATCAAGAAATAATTTTCTCGGATACATTTCAGCAAATTAAATTTCAATCGAAACAGCATTATTCGCCGCGCTTTGCTCGCCGGATTCGGTTTGCAGGCGCGCGTGGTATGACGAGCGCGTGAGCGGCGACGATTCGACGTGCTTGAAGCCCAGCTCCAAGCCGATTCGTTTCCATTCGGCAAATTCTTCGGGCGTCACATAGCGTTCGACCGGCAGGCGTCTCTCGTAGGGCTGCAAATATTGCCCGATGGTCATAATGTCGCAGGAAACCGAGCGCAAATCCTTCATCAGCTCGACGACTTCGGCAAACGTTTCGCCGAGCCCGACCATGATTCCGCTTTTTGTTTTCATCATGGGCTGCTGCGAATCGCGCCAGCGCGCCGAGCGTTCGAGCAGTTCCAGGGTCTGCGCGTATTTCGCGTCCGGGCGGACGCGCCGGTAAAGCCGCGCGATGGTTTCCGTGTTGTGATTTAAAACGTCCGGTCGCGCGCGCAGAACCGTGTTCAGAGCGATTCGGTCGCCGTTGAAATCCGGAATCAGGACTTCGACTTTGCACTGCGGGTTCAGCTCGCGGACTTTCAGAATCGTTTCCGCCCAGTGCGCCGCGCCGCCGTCCGGCAAATCGTCGCGGTTGACCGAAGTGATAACGGCGTGCGCCAGATTCAGGTGCGCGACGGCTTCGGCGACGTGCGTCGGCTCCAGCGGGTCTAAATCCATCGGCTTGCCTTTGTTGACGGCGCAGAAACCGCAATGCCGCGTGCAGGTGTCGCCGCCGAGCATAAAGGTCGCCGTGCGGTCTGTCCAGCATTCAAAGATGTTCGGGCAGCGCGCTTCCTGGCAGACCGTGTGCAGGTTTAAGCCTTCAATCAATTTCAAAACCGCGTTCTGATTGGTCGGGTCGCCCAGCTTGATGCGCAGCCAGTCGGGTTTCGGCAGGCGTTCTTTTTTCTTTTTGACGAATCTCTGGATTAAAACTTTTTCTTCAATCATAAAAACTTTTCGCCGCAAAACTTTGCAGCGTTATAAAAACATTTTACCACTTCATCCGGCAAGTTGTCGCCGCGCGCGCCGCTCACCAAACCGGGCGCAAAATCGTTTGACAAAGTCTGCTCCGATTCTCTAAAATCAGAATATTGAAATTTTTGTAAAGATTCAAGCATGAGAAAAAAACGGCTGGAAAAACGGATGACCTGTCTTTGTTGTTGTCAATGCGCCCTGAAAGCGCACCGGCTGAAATTTGGCGCGAGAATCTGACGAATTAAACGCGGAATTTAGAAAAACCAGTCGGTCGTGAAGCTTCAATTAAAAGAATTCACGACCGATTTTTTATTGAAAAAAGAATTGAAAACTCTTTGCGCGCTTTGCGTCCTAAAACTTCGCGTCCTTTGCGGTTAAGAAATTTTTACCGCAAAGAGCGCAAAGTTTAGCGCAAAGGACGCGAAAGGAAATCGAAAAAATAAAATGCAGACAGCAGTTTTGGAAGCAAAAAGCGAAACGGATTTTACGACGGCGGCGGCGAAAGAAATCTCGGAATCGTTTCTCGAATCGGCAATCGGCAACACGCCTTTGATTCGCCTGCGCCGCGTCGCCCGCGATTTGCCG
>DATHBC010000171.1:0-2928 GCA_035296345.1 Pyrinomonadaceae bacterium
TTTTTTCCGGCTACGTCTGGTTTGCTTTAAGCCCGGTTATCCTCTGGCTCGGACGAAAATTCTCGTTTGAAAACGGCAAGTGGAAAACCGGCGTTCCGGTGCATCTGGTCGCCAGCATTATCGTCGCGCTTTTCCAGCTCGCCATCGACGCTTTCGTTTTGCCGAAGCTCGGCTACCTGAACCGATTTTTGTCGGAATCTTTCTGGGAAAATTACCGTGTTTTCGTGCTGGTTAACCTGCATTTCAGCGTTTCGATTTACTGGGGCGTGCTCGGCATCTACCAGGCAATCAGGTATTACCGGAAATATCGCGAGCGCGAGCTTCAAACTTCGCAGCTCGAAGCAAGACTGGCGATGTCGCGTTTGCAAGTGCTGAAAATGCAGCTTCACCCGCATTTTCTGTTTAACACGCTGAACGCCATTTCCGAGCTTATTTACAAAGACCCGGAATCAGCCGAGCGGATGATCGGCGATTTGAGCGACCTGCTCAGGATGTCGTTTCAGAATCTGGAAGTGCAGGAAATCACGCTCAAGCAGGAACTGGAATTTCTGCGTAAATACCTGGAAATAGAACAGATGCGCTTTCACGACCGCTTGAAGGTGGAAATGAACATCGCGCCCGAAACTCTCGACGCGCAAGTGCCGAACATGATTCTCCAGCCTTTAGTCGAAAACGCCATCAAACACGGGCTCGCGCCGCGCTCCGAGGGCGGAAAAATCGAAATCGACGCGCAGCGCAGCAACGGGCATTTGCAGATTACCGTCAGCGACAACGGCATCGGTGTGCCGTTTAACGACGTGGAAAATCTGCCGGAAGGCGTCGGGCTCTCGAACACGCGCAAACGCCTGCGCCATCTCTACGGCGAGCGCCATAAATTCGATCTGGCGGCGACGGCGCAAACGAGCGGTTTAAAAGTGAATCTGACGATTCCGTTTAAAGAATCGGCAAACTGATAAAACGTGGAAAAGTGAAAAGGTGAAAAGGTGAAAAAGTTTGCCGTCGAAAGCCCGTGATTGCTTTTTCACTTTTACCCTTTTTCACTTTTACCCTTTTACCCTTTTTCACCTTTTAACTTTGTTGCTTATGAGAATCAAAACTTTAATCGTTGACGACGAGCCTTTGGCGCGCGAGCGCGTCATGCGCCTGCTGCGCGACGAGCCGGACATCACGGTTATCGGCGAATGCGGCAACGGCGCGGAAGCCATCGCCGCCATCAAACGGGAAAAACCCGACCTCGTTTTTCTCGACATTCAAATGCCCGAAAAAAACGGTTTCGAGGTCATTAAATCGCTCGACGCTAAATCAGTCCCGACGATAATTTTCGTCACGGCTTACGACCAGTATGCGCTCCAGGCGTTTGACGTTCACGCGCTGGATTATCTGCTCAAGCCTTTCAACCGCGACCGCCTGAATCGCGCTTTAACGCGCGCCCGCGAGCATATCGAACATAGAAATTACGGCAGCCTGGACGAGCGTCTGGCGTCGCTTATCGCCGATTTGAAAACGGAAAAGAAATATCTGGAACGCCTGGTGGTGAAATCGGTCGGGCGCGTTTTCTTTTTGAAAACCGACGAAATCGACTGGATTGAGGCGGCGGGAAATTATCTGAAGCTGCACGTCGGACGCGACGCGCACCTGATACGCGAGACGATGAACGGCATCGAAGCCAAATTAAACCCCGACAAATTCCTGCGCATTCACCGCTCGACCGTCGTCAATATCGACCGCATCAAAGAGCTTCACCCGATGTTCAGCGGCGATTATTCCGTGATTTTGCGCAACGGCGCGGAACTGACCTTAAGCCGCAACTACCGCGAGCGTTTTCTCGAACTTTTCGAAAACCAAACATAAGAAATGGAAAACGGAAAATGGAAAACGGAAAATGAAGAAACAGTTCTTTTATTTTCCGTTTTCCATTTTCCGTTTTCCGTTGAATCCCTTTCTAGTGTTAATTTCAGAACCGTTCATCACACGCCTATTTCACTTCGTCACATAATTGTTTTCCGCCGTAAATAAAAGGTTAAAATTCCGCTTGAAATTAATTTATTCCGCCCAGTGGAGTCTTTATGTCACGTAAATTTAAATTCAAGGTTTTGTTTTTGTTGATGTTTTCCATCGTCATCGTCTGGCGCAACTACGTTATCGTCATCGGGCAGACGAACGCGCCCGCTGCGGCGGCGAAAACCGTTCTCGTCACGCTGAACAAAACCGAAAAGGGCAGCCTGACGATTATCGACCCGAAGGATATGAAGGTCGTCGGCTCAGTTCCGGTCGGCGATTTTCCGCACGAAGTCGTTTTATCGGCTGACGGGCGCACGGCTTTTGTCGCCAACTACGGCGCGCAGACGCCCGGCAGCACGCTGTCGGTGATTGATCTGGAAGCGAAAAAAGAAATCCGGCGCGTCGATTTGACGCCGCTCACGCGCCCGCACGGACTTGTCGAAATAGGCGGAAAAATTTATTTCACGTCGGAAACCAGCCGGACTATCGGGCGTTACGACCCAGCAACAAATCGTGTGGATTGGCTGATGGGAACCGGACAAAACGGCTCGCACATGATTGTCGTCACGCCCGACCAGAAAAAAATGTACACGGCGAACATCGGCTCGGATTCGGTGACGGCTTTCGAGTTTCAGAACGTGCCGCCCGCTCAGTCTAAAATCACGCACGTCGCCGTCGGCAAACAGCCCGAAGCGATTGACGTTTCGCCGGACGGCAGGGAAGTCTGGGTCGGTCTGAACGCCGAAGGCGCAATCGACATCGTGGACACGGCGACCAATAAATTCAAGGAAAAAGTGAAGCTCGGCGAGCGCCCGTATCGCGTTCGCTTTACGCCGGACGGAAAATTCGTTATCGCCACCATGCCGAACACGAAAGAAATCATCGTGCTCGACGCGGCGACGCGGAAAGAGACGCGGCGAATAAAGC
>DATHBC010000172.1:0-9883 GCA_035296345.1 Pyrinomonadaceae bacterium
ATTTTTCCGCAGGGAATGATTCCGCGTCATCGCTCGCGTCTGGCTGATGCAATCGGCAAAGCCGTCGGCGAAGAACTGGTTTCGCAGGAAACGGTTCTGGACGAGCTTTTCGCGAAAGATTTTCTGCGAAAAAAGATTCAGACGGTCGTCGATTCATACACCGACCGGATTGTCTCGCAAAATTACCCGTCGCTGATTGAAGCTTTGCCGTCAAACCTGCGCGAGCCGGTTTTAGACTCGATTTCCGCGCTGCAATTAAAAATCGGCGCTTACGTCACCGGCGTTCTGAAAAGCGAAGAAACGCTCGAATCGATTCATAAATTTGTCGAGCGCCGCGTCGACGAGGTTTTATCGAAGCGGGTTTCCGAGACGATTGACGAAGAAAACTTTCACAAAATCCTGAATTTTCTGGAAAACCGCGTTCGCTCGGTGGTCAAAGAGCCGGTTTTCGAGCAGAAAATCCGCGATTTTATCAACCGCCAGGTCGACGTTTTGATGCATACGAATATTTCGCTGGGCGAGCTGGTCAGGGAAGATGCCGTCGAGCTTTTAAAAGATAAAGCCCGCGAGCAGATTGACCCGATTGTTCATCAACTGACCGAGCTCGCCGCCGCCGAACGGACGCGAAATCAAATCGGCTCGCTGATAAAACGCGAAGTTCACAGCTATTACGAGAATCTGCCGTTTTTCAAAAAGATTTTCGTCTCGCGCGATAATCTTTTAAAAGAAGTCGATGATCTGGTCAATGAAAGTCTGCCGAAGCGACTCGAAGAAACCTTGCGCGGCGATTTTTTCGCGCAGGAAGCGCAGAATTTTCTCGATACGGCGATTAACAACGCGATGTCGCGCCCGATTCCGGACGTTCTCGGAAAAATCGCGCCCGAACAGCTCGAAAGCCTGAAATCGCAGATTATCAAAGGCGTTCTTTCCGTCCTGCAGGGCGAAGAGATGCAGAATTCAATCTCGGCATACCTGACCGACACGCTGCACAAAATCCGCCCGCACAGCATCGACGCAATTTTGCAGACGATTCACCCGCAAGCCGAAGACAAGCTGAAAAATATGCTTTCCAAAGGCTTGGTCGGCATTTTAAACCGCGACGAAACGGCAAACATCATCAACGCGGTTTTGTCGCGGCAAATCGAGCGGCTGATTTCCGCGCCGATTGGCAGGCTTTCCGACCACGTATCCGAAGAAAAGGTGCGCGACGCCGGAAAATCCCTGACCGAAACGATTATCGCCGCCGCGCGCGAGAAACTGCCGCAGGCGATACAGGAATTCGACATCGGCAGCGTCGTGCGCCAAAAAATCAATAATTATCCGGTCGAAAAGCTCGAAAATCTCGTGCTTTCCGTCGCGAAAGAGCATCTGCGGACTATCGAATTGTTCGGCGCGCTGTTCGGCTTGATAATCGGTATCGTGCAGGCAATTCAATTTTATTTCTACGCTTCGAAATAAACTTCGGAACTTTTTCTCGAATAAACTTTGAACTTTTTCTCCGGCGCGGACGTTTTCCAGAGAGACGATTCGTCATTCATTCAATCATTTTCCTGGAGAATAATATGAGAAAAGTAAAAATCATCGTTTTCATAGTCGCATTAATCGCCGGACTGAGCTTTGCCAAGATGTTCGCTTTTTCTACCGGTCTCAGCCTGCCGAGCTTCAGCCTTTTTTCCAAAGTTAAAGGCTCGGGCAACACCCGAATCGAAAAAAGAGACGTTTCCGATTTCAGCAGCGTCAAAGCCGGCGGAGCCGTTACCGTCGAAATCGCCGCTCAGAGAGATTTTAACGTGGAGGTCGAAGCCGACGACAACCTGCTCGAACACATCAAAACCGAAGTCAATGGCGACACTCTAAGAATTTACA
The DNA here is from genome assembly GCA_035296345.1 of Pyrinomonadaceae bacterium. Lineage (GTDB taxonomy): Bacteria > Acidobacteriota > Blastocatellia > Pyrinomonadales > Pyrinomonadaceae > JALZHR01. The sequence continues at coordinate 1,867 of DATHBC010000172.1, forward strand.
CGGAAGGAAGCATCAGGACCCGAAATCCGATTCGCGTCCGCATCTCGATGCCGCAAATCGAATCCCTGGACATTTCCGGCGCTTCGGTCGGAACCGTCACCGGCGTTAGAAACGAATCTTTGAAGATTGACGCCAGCGGCGCGTCGAAAATCAAGATTGACGGCGAAACCGGAGAATTAAACGTCGATTTGAGCGGCGCGAGCCGTGTGGACGCGGAAAATCTGCGAGCCGAAAGCGTCACCGTCGACGCCAGCGGCGCGAGCAAGGCAACCGTCACGCCTCTGAACGAGCTCAACGCGGATGCCTCCGGCGCAAGCTGTATCAGCTATACTGGCGAACCGAAAAGCATCGACAAAAGAACTTCCGGCGCAAGCTCGGTTAAACAAAAATAGTTTTCTCGAACGGAAAACGGAAAACGGATAATGGAAAATGAAGAAGCAATTCTTTTATTTTCCATTATCCGTTTTCCGTTTTCCGTTAAATTACGTTTCGACGGCTTTCGTCCTGATTCCAGCCAGTTTTCCTTCCGTATCCAGCCCGACCGCGTAGACGTCAATCTCGATGCGACCGACCTTGAAAACCTTTAAATCCCGCAGATTCTTTTCAAGTAATTCTTTAAGTCGCAGAAACTTCTCGGCAGTTTGCTTTTCCTCGTCGCCGAACCAGTTCTGAATCTTTGTCAGGCGGGCGAAAAAACTCTGAAAATCTCTTTCCTCGACCGGCGCGTCCGGCTTGCTTTGCGTCTGGCTCAGCAGATTTTCCGCGGTTACGGCTGCGGCTTTCGTCCCGGTAAAGGGAAAAATCTCCGCGTCCGTCTCGCTGATGTAATACAAACCTTCCGAGGCTTTCCGAATCTGTTCTTCTAATGTCCGCTTCGTCCCGGACCTGGTTGATTTCTTTTTTTCCGGCATAAATTTCCGCTGTCAACTGCCAGCGAAACCAGTCTAACACAAACCTAAATCCAGCCAAATCCTTTGTAAAAAAGGGCTTTTTCCGCCGAAAATATTTTTTCCGAAAACCTGTGGATTTCTTCTTGCAATTGCCTATTTTTTATGTTAGTCTTTGAGCCGTTTAACAGTGATTTATTTCTCGTAAGTAATTGAAAATAAACCAGTTAAGGTTTTACATTAACTTTTAAGCACCTTTCCACAAGCCTGTGGAAAACTCTGTGGAAAACTTAGTAAACGACGTCTTAAACAACGTTCAATCGTATATTTTTGAAAGGTTTATTAAGAGTTTCACAAAACGGTTTCAGAAAAGATTTTCCTCGATAAACTGCTTAAAAGTTTCGCCGCTTATTTAACAAATTTTTCGCGATTCGCGGAGAAAAAGATATGAACATTTCGACAGAAAAAAACGCAAACGTTTGGAACAGCATTTTGCAGTCGGTGGAAAAACGCCTGAACCGGCAGATTTTTGACGCCTGGTTTCGCCCGATTCAATTCGACGGCTTTGACGAGCAGGAAAAAGTTTTGCGCCTGCGCGCCAGCCAGGTCAATAAGGATTGGGTCAGCACCTATTATTCGGACGTGATAAAACAGACTTTGCACGAGCTGAATCTGGCGAGCTATCGCCTCGACTGGGAGGTCGAGGAAACGAAGCTGCCCGAGGAAAATTTTCTCGAAGACGACGCGGATTTCTTTTTTGAAAAACAAACGACCGCAGCCAATTCAAATAATTTTAATACATTAGAAAAGACGCGACCCGATTCTTTACCGAAACCGAACACGACGACCAATTTCGTCGACATCGAACCGATTGAAAATTCGCTTAATCAAAAATACTCGTTTGGAACTTTCGTCGTCGGCTCCTGCAACCAGTTTGCGCACGCGGCGAGTTTGGGCGCGGCGGATGCTCCGGGCAAGACTTACAATCCTTTATATATATACGGCGGCGTCGGTCTGGGAAAAACGCACCTGATGCACGCCATCGGTCATTCGATAAAAGAGAACAACCGTCATTTGCGCGTCGCCTATATCTCGGCGGAAAAATTCATGAACGAATTGATTAACGCGATTCGTTACGACAAAACACAGACTTTCCGCGACAAGTATCGTTCGATGGATGTTTTATTAATGGACGACGTGCAGTTTATGGCGGGAAAAGAGCGCACGCAGGAAGAATTTTTCCATACCTTCAACGCGCTGCATAACGACCAGAAACAAATCGTCATCACTTCGGATTGCCCGCCGCGCGAAATTCCGACCCTGGAAGAACGCCTGCATTCGCGTTTCGAATGGGGCTTGATTGCCGACATCGAGCCGCCGGATTTGGAAACGAAGGTCGCTATTCTGAAACGCAAAGCGGATTTGGACGGCGTCCAACTGCCGGACGACGTCGCTTTCTTCATCGCCGGAAAAGTCAAAAGCAATATTCGCGAGCTCGAAGGCTCGCTGGTTCGTCTGGTCGCGATTTCTTCCTTAAGAGGCATGCCGATTTCCAGGATGCTCGCGCAGGACGCGATTCGCAACCTGGTCGACCACGAGCAGCCGGAAGGTTTGTCGATGGAGCGCATCGCAAAGGCGGTCGCCGCGCATTACAAACTGACCATGGAGGAATTGAAATCGAAAAACAATTCGCGCCAGATTGCCGTGCCCAGACAGGTCGCGATGTATCTGTGCAAGCGTCTGACGAAACACAGCTTTCCGGAAGTCGGACGCGAGTTCGGCGGCAAGCATCACACGACTGTCATGCACTCGGTCGAGAAGATTGACTCGTTAATAAAGGAAGATAGAAATTTCCACAGGGTCGTCAGCGACCTTATAGATAATCTTTGCAGTTAATTAAAACTGTTTTAGCCGAAAAGAGTGGAATAATTTCCACAAGGACAAAATTTAGCGTAACTGTTTATATAGTTTAGCAACAACACTTAAACAAAGTTTTCCACATTTCCACAGGCTGTTGAAAAAATGTCCTGTGGAAATCGGTGGAAAACTCTTCGTGTCGTCAAAATTTTCCACAGGCACAAGGTTTTCCACAGAGTTTTCCACACCGCCTGTGGAAAGATAAAACTAATTATTTCAACAGTAAAGCCGGTTTTCCACTTTTCCACAGCTACTACTAGTACTACTAAGAAATATATATAAGTTTTAATGTATTAGAAATAGTAAAAGGCGTGTGATTTATAAAGGTTAAACTTTAGGTTTTCACGAAAAAGAAACATCTCTTTATTAGCAGTTTCTAATTTGTAGAAGCATTCATTTAGCCATAGAATATCTGAAACAATCCTTTCAGAAGACGGAAACGCGATTTTAAAATACAGCGAAAGAAGAGCAGGAGTTTTTATATATGGAATTTGTCATCAAGCAAGGCGCTTTGAAAGATGAGCTTGGATTTGTGCAGGGCATCGTCGAAAAGAAAACGACGATTCCGGTTTTATCGAATATCTTAATCGAATCCGTGGGCGAAGGCACGATTCGCATCGTCGGCACGGATTTGGACACGACGATTCGCTGCGAGGCTTCGGCGGACATCCGCGCGGGCGGCGCGATGTGCATTCAGGCGCGCAAGCTTTTCGATATTGTCAGGCTTTTGCCCGACGCCGACGTGCATTTTAAAAAGGAAGAAAACGAATGGGTGAAAGTCACCTGCGCGAAATCGAATTTCCGTCTCGCCGGCGTCTCGAAGGATAACTTTCCGGAAGTTCCGCAGTTTAAATCCGCGCCGCTCAAGCTTTCGGCAAAAGTTTTCAATCAATTTATACACCTGACCGGCTTTGCCATCACGCAGGAGCAATCGCGCTTCACCTTGTCGGGCGCGAAATTCATCGTCGGCGACGGCGCTATCAAGATGGTCACGACCGATGGGCATCGCCTCGCCTATATCGAAAAGAAAGATGCGCTCGAAGGCTCGATGGACGCCCTGATTCCGAAAAAGGCTCTCGTCGAGCTGGTCAAAATCGCCCGCGAGGATTCGGGCGACATCAGCTTCGGCGAAGACACCAATCACATCTATTTCGAAGTCGGCGGACGCCTGCTCATCACGCGCAAGCTGACCGGCACTTTTCCGAACTACGAGATGGTCATTCCGAAAAACAACGACAAGACCGTCACCTTCGACGCCGAGGAAATGAAAGCCGCCATTCGCCGCGTTTCCCTGATGGCTGACGAGCGCACGCGCTCCGTGAAGCTGACCATCCGCGACAACGAAATCGAAATCGGCGCGCAAAGCTCCGAGGAAGGCGAGGCAAACGAATCAATCACCGCCGATTACGCGGGCGAAGAAGTCCAAATCGGCTTCAACTCGCAATACGTGCAGGATTTTCTCAACGTCATCGGCGCAAACGAAACCGAAGCCGCCGCCGGCGAGCAGGAAACCGAAGGCGACAAAGTAAAGGTCAAAGAAAGCAACGGACGCAGCCGCATCGCCTTCGAGTTCAAAGACGGCAACGCCCAAACCATGATGCGCCTCGCCGACGACACCGGCTACGACTACAAATACATCGTCATGCCGCTGCGGATATGATTAAAGTCAATTATTATGAGGTAAAAATGAAAACACTTTTAACATTCACCATTTTGTTATGTTTGGCTTTGACTGCTTTAGGTCAAACGGACGAAATGCAAACTAAATCAGATTCACCGAAACCTGACCGTTGGCGCGGATTGGTTATTGACGAAGCAACGCCTGACGACGCAATCAAACTGCTCGGCAAACCGGACAAGGACAAAACTGATTCTCTACAAATTTTCGGTATTCGCGATTGGCTTACCAAAGACATTAAGCAGAAAAAATATCGCGTTTTAGGTTATGAAAAGCCCGAAGGGTTAGATTATGTCGTACTTGGATTTCTTGACGAGAAACTTGTTTTCATCAAACTAGACCCGAAAAAACTTCCGACTAATGCCTTGGCTCGCGCTTACGGGATTGAGTTTGCGCCAAACTTTAACGGAATAAACGTCGCTTTCAATCCGAAAAACTTTGAGAGGAATCAAGGTAAGCTCTATCCTAAAAACTATCCCGCAGTTTATGACTTAATCGCCGTTTCCGAAAAAACATTTCTTTGCGCTGCGGTTGATAACAGCAGTTTCGGTTCTGTGTTGAAAGAAGCAATGGGAGTTCCCGATTCTACAATTTCGTTTCCGGGCAAAATAATATATTTGCAAATTGTGTCACGCAAACTTGAAAATCTTGATGGAGTTGACCAGTTAAAATAAAAGTGTGCTAAGCATAAGGTCAATAACCTAACAAACAAAAATTTGTAGCGCCGTTCGATGCATTTCGGACGGCGTTTGGTTTTTGAACGGGCGAGGCGGAAGCCCGCGCGTGAGCAAGGGCGGAATCATTTTAGATTTTAGATTTGCCGTTCTAAAACAGCCAATCATAAATCTTCAATCTTTCTTCGCCCTTGCTGACGCGCGGGCTTCCGCTTCGGAAAACGGCTACATTCATTTCCTGAAATGTATTAATCGCAGACAAAATCTTCACTTTTAAGAAAGAAAACGGCGTTTACTAGTTAGTATTTCAGAAATACTAACTAGTAAATCGGAAATACTAACTAGTAAACGCCGTTTTCTGATTAGTAAGTCTCATTTACTAACTAGTAAACGCCGCTTACTAATTATCTAATGCAATTTTCTAGTTAGTAAATGACGTTTACTGGTTAGCAAATGAGACTTACTAACTAGAATTTCGCTTTTTCTAACAGGAAAATGATGTTTTCTAACTTTCAAATACCGTTTTCCTACCTGCAAGTGACGTTTTTCTTTAAGCCAGCGGCATTTTTCGACAGTCGCGCAAAAAAAATATTGATTTAAACCGCGTTTGGGTTTATATATTTATTGCGGTTCAAGATTAAAAATAAATGTTTCTTTGTTCTTCTGCGCGAACCTTTCGCCCACGTGAATGCAGTTGGATGAGACTTTCACGGCGATATTTATTAGCAATTTCCGCATGAACCTCAGAGAAAAACTCCTTCCGTTTATTCTTCCTTGAAATGCCGCGAGGATAATTCAATCTTACAAAAATCGGAGGAAAATTAAATGAAATCAGGTGATTTAAATCAGCTTCCCGACCAGGAATTGCTGGCGGCGGTGCGTTTGATGAACAATAACGCGACCGGCGTCGAGGCGAGTTACGGGTTGACGTCGGCGATGACGGCGGGTTTGAAGGCTGAGCTGGACGGGTTTGAGGACGAGCTGGCGACGCTGGACGCGGCGCGGGCGGCGGAAGCGGCGGCGGTCGGGACGAAAAACCAGCGGCGGGAGCAGATAATCGGGCTGGCGCGCAAGTTTATGACGCTGATTCGCGGGACGGTCGGCAACGACGCCGGTAAGCTCGGCGCGGTTAATCTGGACGCTCTGGACGAGACGCGGACGAAAGCGGGCGCGCCCGTCAGCGTGCCGTTTGCGCTGATTGATTTGGGAAAGCTGCGGCATACCGTGAATTTTCGCGACGCGGCGACGCCCGACACCGATAAAAAGCCCGCCGGAATTTTGGGCGCGGAAATCTGGTATAAAATCGGCGGCGCGGCTCCGGTCGATAACAAGGAATGCCAGTTTCTCGCGCTCGACACGGCGACGCCGTATGTCGTCACCTTCGACGGCGCGGACGCCGGCAAGACGGTTTATTACCTTTTGCGCTGGCAATCGAAAAGCGGCGACAAGGGCGATTGGAGCGACCTGGCGCAGGCGACCGTAAACGGGTAGGAAATAAACGCTTTGCGTTTATTAATGCAAAACGGAAAACGGAGAATGGAAAATATCAGGATTTGGAATTTAAGATTTAGAATTAAAGATTTAGAATTAAATCCTTTCCTGCATTTTCCGTTTTCCGTTTTCCCCGTCCTTTGTTTTAGCCGGGTGAAGAAGTGAGAACTGAGAGCTGAGAGCTGTTTTCACTTCTCACTTCTCACTTTTCACTTCTCAGTTCTCACTTTTCACTTTTCACTTCTCACTTTTCACTTTTCACTTCTCAGTTCTCAGTTCTCAGTTCTCACTTCACAATGTATAATTCGGGTATGGCGGAAATATCGGAAGAAGAAGGCGTCGGGACGGGCGAGGAATCCAAAGCCGAGCGCGTTATCGGCGATTATCTGGGAAAGACGACGCACCTGTTTCTTTCGGGGCTGGCTTTGCTGCTTTTGATTGCGGCGGCGATAGCCGCGTACGACACGGTCGTGCGCGGTTTTCCGGCGCTCTTGCAGCCTTCGACGGACGAATACGCCGTTTTGCAGAAAATCGTCGAGAATATTCTGCTGATTGCGATTGCCGCCGAGTTTGCCTTGCTTTTATTGTTTCACCGGATGAGCGCGGCGGTCGAAGTCGTCGTTTTCGTCGTCGCCCGCAAAACCGTCAGCCCGAACGTCAGCGCGCTCGATTTGCTGCTCTGCGCGGCGGCAATCGCCGGGCTAATCGTTCTCAGGTATCATTATCTGCCCGGCAAAACGACCTGAGCCTGTTCACCTAAATTATAAAAGCGATTCGTAAAGCTTTCTCAGTTCCCGCAGGTGAGCTTCGATGCTGAAATTCTCTGCGGCGAACCGGAGCGCGGCGCGGCTCAAGTCTTTTCTTAAGGCTTCGTTTTTTAATAATTTCAAAATCTTTTCCGCCAAATCGCCCGCGTTCCGCGTTTGAAACATTTCGGCGTATTTGCCGCCGCCGGAAATTTCCAGCAGCGGCTCGATGTCGGAGAGAATCATCGGCACGCCCGCCATCATCGCTTCGGTCGCGGCGACGGGCAAGCCTTCGTGCAGCGACGAGAGAACGAAAACGTCGAGCGAAGCCAGAACGTCGCGTATATCCTCGCGCGCGCCGAGAAAGTGAACGCGGTCGGCAATGCGGTTCGCGCGGCAGAAGCTCACGCATTCGTCGAATTTTTTTTCCGCGCCCGCTTCCGTGCGCCCGACGAAGACGCAGCGGGCGTTTTCGATTTCGCCCAGAACCTTCGGCAGCGCGCGGCAGAGCGTCAGGTGGTCTTTGCGCGGGTCGCGGTAGAAATTCGCAATCATTCCGAAAAGCAATTCGTTTTCGGCTAAATTCAACTCGGCGCGCAAAACCGCGTTGTCCGAAATTATCCT
>DATHBC010000173.1:0-11211 GCA_035296345.1 Pyrinomonadaceae bacterium
CCGACGGCGACGGTCGAAGTTAAAAAAACCTCGGTCGCGCTGAACGCCGACGAGGAAAATCAAATCAAAAAAGAAACTACCGCGATGATTGAAGCGTGGCGCTCGTCGATTGAAAAGCACGACATCGACACGCACATCAAATTCTACGTCGCCACGCTCAACAATTATTACAAGGAAAGCGGCGTTCACCGCGAGCACGTCCGCGCCGACCGCCTGCGCGCCTTCGAGCGTTACCCGCTGATTAACATCCAGATTGATAATATAAAAATCACGCCGCAGTCCAGAGAAGCGGCAGCCGTCGTGTTCGATAAAACCTGGATTTTTAAAAGACCCGAAAGAACCTCGACCGGCTCGGTGCAGCAGGAAATGGAGCTGGTCAAACAAGACGGCAAATGGCTGATAAACGGCGAAAAAGACTCTAAAGTCTATTACATCAACAACCGCGACAACGCGCCGCCGGCGGACAACGCCAACACTAATCAAACGTCGAACGGCAGCACCAACGCAAATTCGAATTAATGGACGCCGGTTTTGAAATCTTTATTCGTCCCGCCGACAACAAAGATTGCGCCCGGGTGCGGAATCTCGTTTTCGGCATTCTGGGCGAATACGGTTTAACAATCGAAACCGGCGGAACCGATGCCGACATCGCCGACATCGAAGCCAATTATATAAAGCGCGGCGGCGTGTTTGAAGTTATCGAAGACGCCGAAGGGAATCTGCTCGGCACAATCGGGCTTTACCCGTTGCCCGCGGGCGACGGCAAAACAATCGAGCTGCGGAAAATGTATTTCGACCCGAAACTGCGCGGGCGCGGCGTCGGCAAACTGATGCTGGAAAGAATGATTGAAAAAGCCCGCGCGCGCGGCTTCAGACGCATCTATCTGGAAACGGCGAGCGTTTTAAAGGAAGCCGCCGCGCTCTACGAAAAATACGGCTTCCAGCCGACGACCGAAGGCATCCACTCGAAACGCTGCGACGCGGCTTACTTTCTGGAATTGGATAAATGAATCCCGTCAAGCCCGGCGGGAAAACGCGAAAATTAATTTTATGACAAACAATGTAGATTTTGACGCTTTAAACCGTAAAGCAACCGAATCCGGCGGCGCGATAGAAGACCTTAGTAATGTTTACGGAAATGCCTTCGCTCTTCCGGAATGGTATTTTATCGCGCGCGGCGAATTTCCCGACATTAGACCGTATATCGCCTCAAACGCCAATTATGCGGACGGACAATATATGATTCGCGCCTTTACCGACAAAGAGCGCCTGCAGCGTTTTGCGAAGGAAAACAATCTGACGGGCGCGGACGGCGAAGTTTTGACGCTGGACATTCCGACCGCCAATATCATCGCTTATCTCGAACAATTCGTTCCAAACGGCGTTTATGGAATCTGGTTTAATTCCGACAACGGCAGCGAAGGATTTTTCGCCCCGCTAAAACAACTTCGCCCGATAAAAGAACATCTTGAAAAAACAAATTGGAAAAACCCCGTTCCGGCGGATGGCGACTGATTACCAACGCCGCATTTATTAAAGGCGATTGAATCAATTAAGATAAAATTACCGGATTTCTATGAAAGCGCTGAGATTTATCAACAATAATTTAAGCGTCGCCGAAATCTCCAAACCCGACGACCAAAACGAGACGGTCGTGCGCGTTTTGAAATCGGGCATCTGCAACACAGACCTCGAAATCGTGCGCGGCTACGCCGATTTTCAGGGCACTATCGGTCACGAGTTCGTCGGCGTGGTCGAAGAGGCGGCGGATGCTCCCGGTTTAATCGGTAAAAGGGTCGTCGGCGAAATCAACGCGGGCTGCGGCGTCTGCGCTTTGTGCGCCGCGGGCGATTCGCGCCATTGCCCGCGGCGCACGGTTCTCGGCATTGTCGGGCGCGACGGCTGTCACGCCGAATTTCTGACGCTGCCCGCGCGAAACCTTCTGGAAGTTCCCGCAAACGTCTCGGACGCGGAAGCGGTTTTCGCCGAACCGCTCGCCGCCGCTTACGGCATCGGCGAGCAGGTCGAGATTTTTTCCGACACGCGCGTTGCCGTTATCGGCGACGGCAAGCTCGGCACGCTCTGCGCGCTGAGCCTGGCTTTAAAATCAAACGAAGTCGTGCTGGTCGGCAAGCACCCGGAAAAACTCGGCGTGGCGGAAAAACGCGACGTCGAAGGCGTTTTGCTGGCTGACGCCCTGAAAATGAAAAAGCGTTTCGAGGTCGTCGTCGAAGCGAGCGGCTCGGAATCCGGCTTCGGCTTGGCGCTGGATTTAATCAAGCCGCGCGGGAAATTAATCTTAAAATCCACGTTTCAGGGCACGCCGCAATGGGAAGCGTGGCGCGTCGTCGTCGACGAAATCACGATTGTCGGCTCGCGCTGCGGTCGTTTCGCGCCCGCGCTCGATTTATTGGCAGACAAGCGGATTGACGTCCGTGATTTGATAAGCGAGGAATTTCCTTTAAGCGAGGGCGTGCGCGCCGTCGAGCGCGCGGGCGAAAAAGGCGTGATGAAAGTGCTTTTGTCAATTACGAGTTAAAAATTACGAATCACGAATCACGCGAAGATTAATTTTTAATTTTTAATTCGTAATTCGTAATTGTCCTGACTAATTCGTAATTCGTAATTGTCTTTTGCTATACTCTGAATGACAAATTTCACTCGCCGAAAAGATTTAGGAGAAGTACGGCTTATGGCAGGATATTCCAGCAGCAGAGAAATTCAAAAACGGGTCTGGCGCGGACAGCGCGCGTGGTTTGTAGTTTTAGCCTCAGCGTGTTTATTGCTCGCGGCGGGCGTTGTTTTGGGATTGCTCGCGGGCGGGCGTTTCAACGCGACGGCGGAAACGCCGGAAAATTTCCGCGTCGCGCCCGAGACGCTTTCGGCTTCGTTCGCCGAAGTTTCCAAACGGGTCGAGCCGGCGGTCGTCAATATCGACACGAAAGGAAAAGTGCCGGAAGTCTCGCTGAAAGGCGAGCAGAACAGCGAGCCGACCAACCCGGACGACATTCTGGAATATTTCAAGCGGCAGCTTCCGCGTCGCCCCGCGTATTCGGTCGGCAGCGGTTTTATCGTCGATAAAACGGGCTATATCCTGACGAATTTTCACGTTATCGACGACGCTTCGCGCATTTCCGTCCGCCTGCAAAACGGCGAGGAATATGTCGCCAAAATTATCGGCACGGACGAGGAAACCGATTTAGCCGTCCTGAAGGTCGAAGCCGGAAAGGATTTGCCGACCGTAAAATTAGGCGATTCCGACGCCGTGCAGGTCGGCGACTGGGTTCTGGCAATCGGCTCGCCCTTCGGCTTGGCGCAGACGGTCACGGCGGGAATCATTTCGCAAACCCGCCGCGAAACGCCTTACACCACTTCGTTTCAGAGATTTATTCAAACCGACGCGGCGATTAATCGCGGCAATTCGGGCGGACCGCTCGTCAATATGAACGGCGACGTTATCGGCGTCAACTCGCAGATTGCTTCCACGACCGGCGATTACAACGGCATCGGCTTTGCGCTGCCGTCGAAGGAAGCGGCTTACGTTTACCGGCAAATCCTGGCGAACGGCAAAGTCCGGCGCGGCTACCTGGGCGTCAATCTCGATTCGGTCAAACCGGAATTTGCAAAGGTTTACGACCTCGGCGAAACGAAAGGCGCATTCGTCACGGACATTCGCGACCGTACCGGCGCGGCGGCAAAAGCCGGCTTGCAAATCAACGACATTATCACGGAATTTAACGGCGAGCCGGTAGCGGGCGCGCAGGATTTGATTGCCAAAGTCTCCGCCACCGAGCCGCAGAAGGAAATCAATATCGTATACCTGCGCGAAGCGGGCGACAAGCTCGAACGCCGCACGACCGTCATCAAGCTCGGCGAGCGACCGTCAAACAATCCGAACGCCGCGACGACCACGGAAAACGATTCGACCAGAAGAAAACTGAGCGTTAATCCGGATGCAAACAACACGCCGCTGACGCCGTTCGGTCTGACGCTGGCGGAAATGACGCCGCAAATGGCGACGACCTACAAGCTCGAAGGACAAACCGGGCTGGTCATTAAAAGCATCGACCCGGCGAGCTTTATCGCCGATTTAAAAACCGCGAGCGGCGCGGACGCCCTGAACGCGGGCGATTTAATTCAGCGCATCAACCGGACGAGCGTCACGGATTTGAAAACTTTCAACGACATCACCGGAAAATTGAAAACCGGCGACGCCGTCGTGCTGCACGTCTCCAGCTACAATAGATTTACGCACGTCGTGCAGCAGCGCATCGTTCAATTTACGGTTCAATAAATTTCAGTTCAAAGTTTAAGGTTCAAAGTTCAAGGTTAAAGGAGTTTTCGACTTGAAACCTTAAACTTTGAACCTTAAACTTTTTTTTATGGCAAAAGCAACCGAAGCAAAATCGAAAAAACCAAACGGCAGAACATCGACCAAAACCTATTACAACTACATCGGCGGCGAGTGGATAAAATCCGCTTCCGGCGAATGGTTTGAAAATATAAATCCGGCTGATACGAATGACATAGTCGGGCGTTTTCCTCTCTCGAATGAGGAAGACGTCAACGCGGCGGTCGAAGCGGCGAAAGCGGCGGCGACTAAATGGCGGCGAACGCCTGCGCCGCGCCGCGCCGAAATTCTCTATCGTCTCGGCGAAATCCTGGCGAAAAACAAAGACCGCTACACGCGCGAGATGACGCGCGAGATGGGCAAGGTTTTAAAGGAAGCGGGCGGCGACGTGCAGGAAGCCATCGACTGCACGTATTACACGGCGGGCGAGGGCAGACGCCTGCACGGTTTTACCACGCCGGCGGAAATGCCGAACAAATTCGCGATGTGCGTCCGCCAGCCGGTCGGCGTCTGCGGGCTTATCACGCCGTTTAATTTCCCGATGGCGATTCCGTCTTGGAAGCTGATTCCGGCTTTAATTTGCGGCAACACGGTCATTCTGAAATCCGGCGAGGACGTGCCGCTTTCGTCTCTGAACCTGGTCAAAGCGTGCGAGGAAGCCGGAATCCCGAAAGGCGTCGTCAATCTTATCAACGGCGACGGCGGCGAGGTCGGACCGCCGCTCGTCTCTCATAAAGACGTGCGTCTTATCTCGTTTACCGGCTCGACCGATACGGGCAGAATCGTCGCCGAAGAATGCGCGCGGCTGAACAAAATCGTCAGCTTGGAAATGGGCGGCAAAAACGCGATTATCGTGATGGACGACGCCGACATCGACAACGCCGTTGAAGGCTCGCTCTGGGGAGCGTTCGGCACTTCCGGGCAAAGATGCACGGCTTCGTCGCGGCTTGTGGTTCACAAAAAAGTCTATAAAAAATTCGTCGAAAAACTCGTCGAAAAAGTAAAACGGCTGCGCGTCGGCAACGGTCTGGACGAAAAAACCGAGGTCGGTCCCGTCATCAACCAAGCCGCGATGGACAAGATTTTGAGCTACATCGAAATCGGTCAGAAAGAAGACAAGGCAAAGCTCGCCTGCGGCGGAAATCGCCTGACGAAAGGCGAATACAAAAACGGCTATTTCATCGAGCCGACCGTTTTCACGGACGTCGCGCCGAAAATGCGCGTCGGTCAGGAAGAAATTTTCGGACCCGTCACGTCGGTTATTCCCTTTTCGACGCTCGACGAAGCCATCGACATCGTCAACGACGTCAAATACGGCTTGTCGTCGGCGATTTACACGCAGGACGTCAACCAGTCTTTCTACGCGATGCAGGAGCTTTACACCGGCATCTGCTACGTCAATTCGGCGACCATCGGCGCGGAGGTTCACCTGCCGTTCGGCGGCACGAAAGGCACGGGCAACGGGCATCGCGAAGCCGGAACGCAGGTTCTCGATGTTTTCTCGGAGTGGAAATCGCTCTACATCGACTATTCCGGCAAGCTGCAAAAAGCGCAGATTGATTTGGTCGAAATTTAATGAAGCTTCCCGGATTTAACGAGAATGGCGATTTGCCTGCCGGTGTTTATACAGCGACTTTACAGGAACTTCTTGAGCATTTTGGTAAAAGTTCTCTTCAACGGCGACTCGTCGGAGAGCGCTTGAAGAAAATCTATCTTTTAGCCGGACAGACGAATCAGGTTTTACGTTTTATCGTTTACGGCTCGTTTATTACGGCAAAAGAAAATCCGAATGATGTCGATATTTTTATGTTGATGGAAGACGGGTTTAATCCTGATAATGTTTTTGGAAAGAATCGTCTGATTTTTAAACATCTGACGACTCAGGAATATGAAGGAGCGAGCATTTTCTGGGCGACGAAATCCGGCATCATCGGCGATGTCGATGTTTTTATCGAAGGTTGGCAAACCAAGCGTGATAAAACAAGGCGCGGAATCGTTGAGGTAGTAAGTTATGATTAAAAACGATATTGAACTGGAAGCATCTTTAGAAAGAATCCAAAAATTTTTGGATTTAGTTATAAACATGCGTAAGGTTGAAGAAAATCCTTCGACTTACGAAGCGTCGGCTGGCGGCTTTCTGGCAGAGATTGCGCGGATGAATTTAGAAGTGAACGAATATTTATCGCTTCACCCAACTCGATTCGAGCAGGAACAGCAGGAAAAAATTGCAGCTTGAATTTACCGGCAAGCTGCGAAAAGCGCAGGTTGATTTAGTGGAAATTTAATTTTTGATAAAAGCTGAACAGCCGGGCTGCAAGTCGAAAAGCTTTTTCGGCTTGCAGCTTTTATTTTGTATACTGAAAGGCGCAAAAACCGAATTTTAGTGAGAATTAAGCAAATGAGGCGTTCGCTGATTTTACTGTTTCCGTGTTTCTGCGCCGGAAGCGTTTGCGGGCAAAAAATAAAATCGCCGGACGCGAGATTCGCAGAGGCGGCGGAAGATTTGAAAAAGTATCGGAATTACAACGCATCGCTTTAACAATTCGGCGAAAACCACGTAAAATTGACCAATACGTTTTAAATATCAAAAATAAAAGTTTGGAGAGCATAAATGAAAATCGGATTGCCAAAGGAAATTAAGGATAACGAATATCGCGTCGGGCTGACGCCGGCGGGCGTCAACGCGCTGATTGGAGCCGGGCACGAAGTTTTCGTCGAAAATCGCGCGGGCGAAGGCTCGGGGTTTGCCAACGAGCTTTACGAAAAAGCGGGCGCGACGATTCTGGACACGGCTGACGAAGTCTGGCAGACGGGCGATATGATTGTGAAGGTCAAAGAGCCGATTGCGCCGGAATATCCGCGGATGCGTGAAAATCAACTGCTTTTCACATACCTGCATCTCGCGCCGGAATTTGAATTGACGAAACAGCTTCTGGAAAGAAAGGTGACGGGCGTCGCTTACGAAACAATCACGGACAAGCGCGGAACCCTGCCGCTGCTGACGCCGATGTCGGAAGTCGCCGGCAGAATGGCGGTGCAGGTCGGCGCGACTTACCTGGAGAAAATGAACGGCGGGCGCGGAATTTTGCTCGGCGGCGTGCCGGGCGTCCCGGCGGCGAACGTCGTCATTATCGGCGGCGGCGTGGTCGGCACGGAAGCGGCGAAAATGGCTGTCGGGCTCGGCGCGAAAGTGACGATTATCGACATCAATCTCGACCGCCTGCGCCAGCTCGACGACATCTTTTTGTCGAAAGTTCAAACGCTCGCCTCGTCGCGCTACGCGATTCACGAAGCGATTTCGCACGCCGATTTGGTCATCGGCGGCGTTCTGATTCCGGGCGCGGCGGCTCCGAAGCTCGTCACGCGCGATATGCTGAAAGACATTCCGAACGGCGCGGTTCTGGTCGACGTCGCGGTCGACCAGGGCGGCTGTTTTGAAACGACGCACGCGACGACGCACTCGAATCCGACGTTTTACGAAGAAGGGGTGCTGCATTACTGCGTCGCGAATATGCCCGGCGCGGTTCCGCGCACTTCGACGTTTGCCTTGACGAACGCCACTCTGCCCTATGCGCTCGCGCTGGCGAATAAAGGCTTTGAAAGAGCGATTCAGGAAGACGCGGGCTTAGCTGAAGGCGTCAACACTTACGCCGGAAAACTGACCTATGAAGCCGTCGCCGCGTCGCAGAATCTCGAATACACCGCGCTCAACAGCCTGATTGACGGCATCGCGGCAAGAGCCACGAATTAACTGAGAACTGATAGCTGATAACTGATAACTGAAAGCTAAGACACAATAAAGTTCTTAACTATCAGCTATCAGTTATCAGTTATCCACTAAATCCATGTCCGTGAGAATAAAAATTTTAGCCGCGCTTTATATTTTGGTTCTCGCGGGCATCGTCGTTTTGGCGGACATAAAGGAAACGCAGTATCTTTTTCGTCCCGTCAGGCGGCTTCCCTACGGCGATAAAATCGGGCATTTTCTTTTGATGGGAATGTTTTCGCTGGTCGTTAATCTGATTTTGAAGGCGAGAACAATTCGCGTCTGGAAACTGAGCTACCTGCTCGGCAGCTTGATAGTTCTGGTAATCGTCACGGCGGAGGAATTTTCGCAAATCTTCGTTCGCGGGCGCTCGTTTGACTGGAGGGATTTAGTAGCGGATTTTTTGGGAATTATCGTTTTCGGCGAGATTGCGCGGCTCGTCTCGCGCAGATTTTTACGCGCCGATGCGCTCCGCCAAAAGGCGTGAAAGCGTTTCGTCGAGCTGACCTTTCAGATTTTCGCCCTTCAGCAGGTAAGCGTCGGCGATGCATCGGTCGGTGTTTTCCGAATTGTTTTCCAAACCGCTCAA
This sequence comes from Pyrinomonadaceae bacterium, assembly GCA_035296345.1. Taxonomy (GTDB): domain Bacteria; phylum Acidobacteriota; class Blastocatellia; order Pyrinomonadales; family Pyrinomonadaceae; genus JALZHR01. The sequence continues at coordinate 8,707 of DATHBC010000173.1, forward strand.
AATAACCAGCGGCACGTTTTTATATTTCGGATTCTGCTTGAGCATCCGGCACAAATCGTAGCCGGTCAGATGCGGCATTACGGCGTCGGCGACGACCAAATCGAAATCCCCGGAAAGCGCCGCCTGCATCGCCGCCAAACCGTCTTCGGCAGTCGTCACGTCGTAATTCAGTCGCGCTAAAACGATTTCGAGAAAGCGGCGCATGGAAGCGTCGTCGTCGGCAAGCAGGATTTTCGCGGCTGGAGGATTGGAGGCATTGCCCGGAGGCAATTTTTCATCAAACATAAATTCTCCGTTTGTTGAACATGGTTTTGCGTTTTTGGCAAAATCAAAACCATTTTTTAGAATAAAAGAATTGGCAACGGTTTGTCAATAAAATAACTCTAAGTTGTTCAAATTATTGGATTTCTAAATGTACGAATTTGCTGTCACACCTGCGGTTACGCAGCTGCGCCGTCCCGGAGTTTTAATTACGGAAGTCGCGCCCGGAAGCTTGGCGGAGGAATTGAGTCTCCAGCCGGACGACCGAATCGTCCGCGTCAACGGTCGGACGGTGCGCGATTATCTCGATTTTCGCTTTCAGACGGCGGGCGAAACCGAGCTTACATTACAAGTTAAAAAACCGGGCGGCGAAACCTGGGAACTGGAAATCGAGCGCGAAGAAGGCGAAGATTTCGGTCTGATGTTCGAGCAAATCGTGCCGCGCCAGTGCGCCAACGAATGTATTTTCTGTTTCTGCAAAGGCAACCCCGAGGACGCGCGCCCGTCGCTTTTCGTCCGCGACGAGGACATACGGCTTTCGTTTCTCTACGGCAATTACACGACGCTTTCTTCGATTACCGAAGACGAGATGAAGCGCATCGTCGAGCAGCGTCTCTCGCCGCAATACGTCTCGGTTCACGCGACGGATTTAAAGACGCGCGCCTACCTGCTCGGCGTCGACGAAAAACGCGCCGACATTTCCGATAAATTGAAACGCCTTTTGGACAACGACATCGAGATTCACGCGCAGGTCGTTCTCTGCCCGGAAATCAACGACGGCAAAATCTTAGAAAAAACCGTTCGCGATTTGGCGGCGCATTATCCGAAAATCGTCTCGACCGCGATTGTGCCGGTCGCCCTGACGCGCTACAACACGGACGAAAGATTAACGCGCGTGACGCCGGAATTTTGCCGCCGCACCATCCGCGAAATCGAAAAACTGCAAAAAGAATTTCGCCGGACGCTCGGCGTCACTTTCGCTTTCCTCGGCGACGAAATTTATCTGAAAGCCGGATTGCCCATCCCCACGCGCCGTCATTACGGCAATTATCCGCAGATTGAAGACGGCGTCGGCATGATTCGCTCGTTTCTGAATTCGTTTGACGGATTGCTGAAAAGAGCGCGGATTAACGGCAAAGCCGCTGAAGAGGCGCAGGCGGGCTTTTCGGAAACGGTCAGAACGCACAAATTGGCGATTGTTCCGAAAATTCGAAATTCAAAATTCAAAATTCAAAACTCCGGTTCGCTGAACGGAACGATTCTAACGGGCGAAATGTTCGCGCCGATTTTGCGCGAAAAAATTGAAGAATTAAATTCTCTGATTGGCTCAAAGCTCGTAGTTCTGGCGGTTAAAAATAATTATTTCGGCGGCGATGTTGCCGTTGCCGGACTTTTAACGGGACAGGATTATCTCGCCGTCAAAGACCAAATCAAAGGCGATTTCGTCATTATTCCGCAACACACAATCAAATCGGACGAGCCGGTCTTGCTGGACGGAATGAACTTCGACGAACTTAAAGCGCAATTTCCCGTGCCTGTCTATCCTATGGATTTAAAAGGTTTGATAGAGTTTATTCAAAACTAAAAACGGGAAGCGGCGAGCGGCGATAGATAAAGCTGCAATTTCAAAATAACGAACTTACAGCTTACCGTTTACCACTTACCGCTTTTGTCGCGTTTCTTCGCGAATTGCCGCTTTTCGGCAGGCTCAAAAGATTTGCAAAAATACGATATGCGCCGGGAACGCCCGCCGGAAGCTGGCGGAAAAAGGCGTAAGAAGTATATATGTATCTGCCTTTGCCGATTTCCGCCTCGACCAATCCGCCTTTGTTTTCCGCTTCGCCCGCGTCGTGCGATTCGAGCAGCGGTTTATAACGCTCGTCAAACGTCGAAAAACTGTAAAGATTTCTCTCCTGCACCCAGTTTTCAAAATCTTTCTCCGTAATTTTATTCGGGAAATTAAAAACCGGACTGTTCGGCTCCAGAATCGAGACCCGCGCGTTTTCGTCGACGACGCGCGCGCCGATTTTCGCCGGAAACGGCAGCAGATTTTCGTATTCCGGGCGCTGGTATTGAACGATTAGATTGCCGCCGCCGCGCGCGTAATCCAGAACTCGCTGATTATTCGAAACCAAATCCTGCCGCACCTGAAAGGCTCGGATGCCGACGACAATCACGTCGAAGCGGGATAAATCGCCGCTCGATAAATCGTTTTCGTCGAGCATTTCAACCTCGAAGCCCATC
>DATHBC010000174.1:0-3843 GCA_035296345.1 Pyrinomonadaceae bacterium
GACCGAAAACGAGAACGACAAAAAAATCGCCAGGCGCGTCGGCGGCTCAGCCGCGTTCAGAAATTTCATCCGCGATGAGCTGATGCCGCAGATAAAAGCGCGCTATCGCACGACCGCTGAAACGGCGATTGTCGGCGAATCTCTCGCCGGATTGTTTGTCGTCGAGACTTTTCTGCTCGAACCGGATTTGTTCGATACGTATATCGCCTTTGACCCGAGCCTCTGGTGGAACAATCAAAAACTGGTCAACGAGGCGGGCGGGCGTTTGCGGGCGCGCCCGAAGCTGGCGAAGACCTTGTATTTCGCCAATAGCGGCGAGGAAGCGGTCGCGGGAGTCGCGCAGAGATTTGCGGAAATTCTCGGCAAAAACGCGCCCGCCGGCATCCGCTGGCATTTCGAGAAGATGCCGGACGAAAAACACTCGACCGTTTATCATCCAGCCGCGCTGAAAGCCTTTCGCGCAGTATTTAAGCCGGCAGCGGCGGCGTCGGATTCGTCCGCTTTATCGCAAAGCTCCGCCGATTCAATGCCGGACGCTGCGCCGCAAGCTTCGGATTCCGAAATGACGAAAGTTCGACGGGCGATTGATGCCGGTAACGCCGTCTGGGCGGCGGCGTGGGCGAAAGGCGACGCCTCGATAATTCCCGGCACGTTCACGCCGGACGGAAAGGAATTCGTCGCGGGCGGCAGGATTTATAAAGGGCGCAAAGAAATTCTCGCCCTGATGCGAGATTTGATGCGAAAGCGCGGCGGGAAAGCGAAGCTCACGGTGACGACGACCGACGTCTGGCTCGACGGCGATACCGCTTACGAAACGGGCACGGCGGTTTATGAATTTACGGTCGACGGTCAGCCGCAAATATTGGAGCGTCGGTATTTTACCGTTTGGAAAAGGCAGTCGAAACGCGGCGCGTGGAAAATCTACTTAAACACGGGCGTCGCCAAACAGTGAATGACGCGGTTCGGGGCAAATATTACAATAATGGTTTTGAGCGTCGAAGCTGCCCGGCGCGATGCGGGAAGAAATTAATATCTTAAAAAGACCGGAATCCGATTTCCGACTCGCGGGCTCTCAAATTATTCACGAACAAATATTAATCTTTAATTCGCGTGTCGGTCGCAATCCAGTTCACTTCCCACGTCCTGCCGCCGTCGTCCGAAAACGCCTGTTCGAAACGACAGGAATCCGGAGTGATGTCCGAGATGACGAATCGAACGAAAATGGCTCGCCCGTTTAACGTTTCCTGGTTGTAAAACTCGCCGCGCCCGTTTTTGAACCCGCCGATTGTCGGCGTCGCCATCACGCCGCTTTTGATGTTGGCGAAATTAAGGCTCCATTGCCGTGTTTCGGGATTATATAAACGCAGGCTCAGGGCTTTGATGCTGCCCGCCGCACCGGAAACATCGAGCTCCACGAGATTGGCATTTCCGTCCCAAACCTTTCTGACGACCGTCGTTCCTTCGTACTCGACCCATTTTGTCGAGCCGGTTAAAGGATTCAGAAGCCTCTTCAGGCGAGTTTTCCACGTGCCGATTTCAAAGTCGAAGTCGCGTTGCCCGTCCCTCGGCGCGGGTGAAACCTGAGAGGCGTTTTTCGATGCGTCTGATTTTTGCTGCGCCGTTGCGTTAAAGGGCAGCGAGACGACAACCAAAATAGCAGCCATCAGCGGCGAAACCATCGTCTTTAATAAAATTGTTTTTCTCATAATTAAATGTCTCTAACTGTTTTGATAACGTCCTTATCTTTCATCCTGCATTGGTATCCGGATTCATTTCGTTCGGCACTTTCCGCGCCGATAAATGAAAATAATTTCTCTTTGCGATAACCGAAGCAGGCTTCAATTTTATAGCTAAACAGGCTCGCTTCAAGTGCCAATTTAAAACGAAATCACCAGACCATTCAGCCTGCCGGGTTATGAACAAAATCAACGGCAAAATATCCGGTTTAAGAATTTCGCGGAACGCCCGGACGGCGCGGATATGGACATGAAAGATTTTCTGCTCCAATCATTATTTTCGCGGGTGGAAGACAGCTAGTATTCTTGATTAAATTCCGTTTCAGCCAAACGATTTCGATAAACGGCGATAATTCCGGAAATTGATTTCTATTTTAATTTCGGCGTCTCGAATCGAACCTGACGGTTTTGTGGAAGGCTGTTTCGGGGGCGGATCGGCGTGTTAAATTTTTTGCAGATAATTTGAATATTTTATCGAAAACCCGGATACGTTATGGTGAGCGTTCATTATGGATGATTCGGCGGCTTTAAAAAAATGTCTCGACGGCGACAAGGAATCCTTTCGGTTTCTGGTCGAGCGTTACCAGCATCAGGCAATCGGACACGCGACGGCTGTTCTGGGAAATAGAGAAGACGCCCTTGACGCGGTGCAGGAAGCGTTTATCGACGCTTACCGGGCGATTGACGGGTTTGATTTCTCGCGCCGGTTTTACCCGTGGTTTTACGTACTGCTTCGCAATCGCTGTTTCAAAATGCTGGCTTCGCCCGGCAGGCGAAACGCGGCGAGCGCGGACGAGACGGAAATTCTCGCGCCGCGATTCGAATCGTCAATCGAAGAAACGCTTTCGCTGGAAGCGGCGCTGCTCGATTTGACGCCGGAAGACCGCGAGCTGGTGACTTTGAAATATCTGGACGGTCTTTCCTATCAGGAATTGGCGGAGCTTCTGCAAATTCCGAAAGGAACGGTGATGAGCCGGCTTTTTTACGCCCGGAGACAGCTACAGGCGAAATTAACTTGAATTTTTTTTACGGGAACGGATGAAAACTATGAAGTCAGCGGAGTGTGAAGAAATAATCCTGTCGGCGATGGCGGAATCGGACGGCGAGCCGCCGCTTTTTTCAGCCGAGCGGAAGGCGCGGCATTTAAGCCGCTGCGAGCAGTGCCGGATAGAAATCGAGCGGCAGACGTTTGCCGCGAATGCGCTTCAAAAACAAAAACGACGAGCGGAGAAAGCGGATTTATGGTCTGGGATTGAGCAGCGGATTAATGAAAAAACAGTTTCCGAACCCTTTGCGCAGCGGCATTTTTTTCTTCTGCTCGGCGCGATTCTGGTTATTTACAAATTGCTGGAAATGATTCCGGCGCGGGATTTCGGTTTTTTGTTCAAGTTTCTGCCGTTGATTTTTATCGTCGCGCTATTTTATTTACTGAAAGAAAATCCGTTCAAAATCAATACCGAATTAAAACTCGAAGGATGAAAAATATGAGCGAAATTGAAAATAAAAAGCACGTTATTCTCGGTCAGAAATACGCCTACGCGACCATCTCGCTGCTGCTCGGAATTTTCTGTTTTATAAATCTCGCCGGCATGGAAAAAGCCGTCCTGGCGATTGTTTTCGCGTGGCTCGCCTTGCGCTCTTCGCCGGAGCCGATTCTCCGGCAGCGGCGGGTGTGGGCGCAAGCCGGTTTCGCGCTCGGCGGATTGGCGCTGATTATCGTGCCGGTCATAATCTTTTTCACTTTCGGACGATTACGCGAAATCTTCGAGGTCTTGTTAAAAATGAGCAACGGGCGTTAACTTAAAACATTTAAGGAGAAAAAAAATGAATAAATACTTTTTGATGTCGGCGTGGTTAGTAACTTTTTGCGTGGCTGTCGTCGTCGGCGCGACGGCTCAAACCACGACCGGAAACGGCGGCGCGAAAACATCGGGCAAACAAACGGCGGCTCCGGAAGAAGCGGTTAAACTGGAAACGCCGACCGGAAACTTATACGGCACTCTGCTGATGCCCCGGTCAAACAAAAAAGTGCCGGTGGTTCTGATAATCGCCGGCTCCGGTCCGACCGACCGCGACGGCAACTCTCCTTTATTAAACGGGGCAAATA
>DATHBC010000175.1:0-3648 GCA_035296345.1 Pyrinomonadaceae bacterium
CCATTTTTCTTCGTTTATTTAAAGTTTCGACGGCTGAAAACCAGCGTCGTGATTGTCAGCAGAATCAGGATATAGACAATCGCGTAAAGAAACGCGCCGCCGAGCATCGCGGCGTTCGGCACATCGCCGTGCGCGGCGTTAGTGATAAAGCTGAAGTGTGAAAGATTCGGCAGTACGGTTTGCAGAAAGCCGAAAAAGATCTTGGCAAAATTCGAGCCCAGATGCTCGGCTAAATCGCGCAGCGACGTGCTGAAATGACCGATGACGAAAACGAAAAACGTCAAAAGCGCGCTCAGGGCGGGCGAGGAAAACGACGAAAATAAAATGGCGACGGCGGTCAAAATCGACAATTCGAGAAAAATCAGAAAAACCGCGCCCCAAATCGAAAACGCCAGTTGTCCGCCGCCGACGAAAAAAATCGCCAGGCTGACGCCGACGCCCATCACCAGAACGTTGACCAGCAGCGTCAGACACAAGCCCAGATATTTTCCGACGATAAACTCGCCGCGCCCGACCGGCTTGGCGAAAAGCGCAAAAACCGTGCGCTTTTCGATTTCCTTCGAAACCAGGCTGACGCCGACGAAAATCGAGATAAACGCGCCGAACAGGAGCATCGCGCTCAAGCCCAGATTGACGATTGTGCGCGCCTCGTGCCCGGCGGTCAGCTCGCCGAGAAAAACCGCGCCCGCCGTAATCAGCAAAACGAAAACGACGAGATTATACAGCACGCGGTCGCGCACGGCTTCGCGGAAAGTGTTTCGGGCGATGGAAAAAATCCTTCGGAAAACACCGCTTTGATTTTCGGGAATCGGCATCGCTTGCAGATTTGATTTGGAGAAAACGTCTTCGGCTGCTACACCAGCGCTCATATCTTATCACACGGGAAGGAAAAATTTGCCACAGCGAAAAAGACAAAAGGTAAAACCGGAAAGCAAAAGCAAAAAAGATTTTACTTTTACTTTTGTCTTCAAATTTTTTTGAGAGCAATTATCGGGGAAAGAGGTTTTCGACCGCCTGTTCGTCAAGCACGGCGTAAATTCCGCCGCTCGGCTGCAAGTGAGCCGGCGGGGCAATCATTTCGTTATTCCGGGCTTTGAGCGCCGAAGCGGTCGCGCCCGTCGTGATGAGTTCATACCAGCCGTTCGCCTGTTTTTCGTTAATCAGGCGGGCAAATTCCATCTGCTCTTTCGATTTTTCGGTCTCGCCGATTTTTTCCAGAAGTGAAGCGTAACGCATTCGCAGAAATATGGAGTAAGGATAAATTTTGACGGCTTTGCCGATGGTTTCCGTCGCCGCCCTGTAATCTTCGGCGGCAGACTGTGCCGATGCCAGGTAAGAATAAACAAGGCTCACATCAGACCCGTTGGCGATGGCTTTTTCGAGCACCGGGACGGCTTTTTCGGGCTGTTTCCGGAAATAAAGCCGCAGCCCGTAAGAGTAATAAGCCGAAGCATTGGCGGAATTGAAATTAATGGCTTGCCGGTAATAATTTTCGGCTCCGTCGAGGTTTTCGGTTAATTCGGCTTTATAAACAAAATAATTGCTTAAATTAGCCGATAAAGCGAGGACGAAAAATAGGGAAACAAGGCTCAGGGAAAAAGCCGGAACGAGTTTTCCGCTGATTAAAAAAGTCGATTCCGATTTTTTCTTTCGACGGTAAATTTTTCGCGCTTCATAAGTTGCCATCGCCAGCACAAAAAAGAAAACCAGAGCGTTTTGCAGCACGCGGAACGAAAACGAGCTGTACATCGAGGAAGCGAGAAAACCGCAAAGCCCGGCGAGACAACTCCAGAGAAACGGAGAAAACCGATAACCGCTTGCGATAAACGCCTTTGCCATATAAAAAAGAAAACCGGCGGCAAGCGACAGAAAAATCGCAACGCCGACGATGCCGAGTTCGGCAAAAATTTGCAAAAACTCGTTGTGCGCCCGCTCGACCATATAATCTTCGGCGGTGGCGAGCTGCCCGTCCTGCAGATTTTTCAAGGCGTAATCGGCGCGCGACTGGTTGAAGGCAAGCCCGAAATTATCGGCTCCGACTCCGATTATGACGTTATCGGTAAACATCCGGCGAGCGATTTTCCAGGTAAAGACCCGCATCGAAGAAGTTTCGCGATTCTTATCGGTGTTGCCGACGATATAATCGGTCGTCGTCGGCAAGTTTGAGCTGGGCGCAAACGAGATTTGCGAGCCGCAGGTGATAATCAGCCAGAGGAACGCTAAAACGGCAATCTTGCGGCGGTCGAAAATCTTTCGCGAAAGGAAAAAAACAGCCGCAAAAAATACTGCGAAAGAGAAAATTCCCGCCAGGAAAGCGCCTTTGCTCAGAGAGAAAATAATGGCGAGCCACAATAAAACGCCGATTCCCAGAAACAGAAATTGTTTTCTGAAGTTTCCGGTATGCAGAGACAGCCCCCAGAATAGCGGCGCGACGGTGACAAGCAATTCGGCATATTTTCCGTAGCGAACGCGAAAAAGCTGGATATTGGGTGAAAATGCCTGAAACAAGCCTTCCGAAGTCTCGTTAAAGGCAAACAGCGTAAGCGAATCGAATAAACAGGAAAGAGCGATAATCGTTAGCGGAATTGTAAAGGCAATTAATAAAACAGAGCGATTTCGTCCGCTATTTAAAAGATAAAGAAAAAGACAATAAAAAATCAGATAGCAAATCCAGAGCAGCGTATGATGCGCCGCCGAAAGCAGGCTGCCAGCCCAAAACGCGGAAATCCCGCTCCAGACGATAAATAACAGAAACGGAATAATTACCGGCAGATTCGCTTCAAAACGCGCTTTTTTTATCCCAAACCACAGCAGGGCGACGAAAAGAAAAGCCGAGGCAAACAATTCGATTTTCCACGGATGCCCGGTAACCGTCGCCGGATTCGGAATTATTCCGAGCAGAGGAAGCAGGGGAAGCGAAACACAGGCGGCGAAAATCCACAGATTGACCGGACTGAATCTGATTGTCGATAAATTAAGCATTTTCCAGAGCGTTTTCGGGAGCGTTTTCTGAAAACCCACACGAATCCATCGTCTGCATAATTCAAAAACCGTGCCACGCAGCCGGATAAATAAATGATTAAAAAATTCCCGAAATACGCGCCCGCAGACATTTCCGCACGTTCAGCACGCAACGCCTGCCCGTCAAACTGACAAATTTCGATAAATCAGAGGTGACGAAAATTGTTATTACATCGCTATTAAATAAAGCTAAAAAATATTGCTTTATCTATTTTACAGTGCTAAACCTTCTGTGCATTTTCCAAACCATCCAAAGTTCAAGGGAGCATCATGACAGTGAATCACCGATTTAAAGCTTTTAGCATAAAACCTGCATACACTTTGGGAAAGCTCTCCATAAGCGGTTGGGGAAGCGACTCGAATACCGGCTCGTGTGACGGCAAATTAAGAGTCGTTTTCGAGGGCGTCTGTTCCAGTTTAGTGTCTAGCGATACAAACCCGCATATATTTGTAAAAGTTCTCGACCCGAGCAGCTTTACGTCTGCGGGCGATATAATTCTGGTAGATGAGAATCGGGCGCAACCGGCTGAAGTCGCCGACGGCGGCTCGCGTTTCCCGAAGATTAGCGGCAACGGCAGATATGTTGTTTTTTCCACCGGAGCCGGCAATCTTGTCTACACGGAAACC
>DATHBC010000176.1:0-2417 GCA_035296345.1 Pyrinomonadaceae bacterium
CCGAAGATTTGTTTCCGCGTTTCAGCCGCATTTTCGGCTATTTCCTGCTGATAATTTCTCTCGCCGGTTTGTTTGAGCTGGCAGGCTCGGAAGGCGCGATAATCGGCAAGCTGTTCACGGATGTTTTTACCTATCTGCTCGGCAAAATCGGGGCGGGCATCGTGCTCGGCGCACTGTTTTTAGCTTCGCTGCTGCTCATCACGAACCTTTCGTATTTTTCATTTTTGACGGAATTTAAAACGGTTTTCGGCTCGCTCGGAATTCATTTCGACGACTGGCGGCAGCGTTACAACGAGCGCCGCGCCGAAGCGAAAAAAGAAGCGCTCGAGCGGATGGAGCGCCGCCGCGAGATGCGCGTCGAAAAAGAAAAGCCGACGATTTCAGCCGGCGAAGCGCCCGTTAAGGCAAACGGGAAAACTTCTACCGTTACCGCCGCTAATACTGCCGCCGCCGTTAAGACGGCGGAAACGGTTTCTCCGCTCGGCGCGAAAATCGGCGACATTTTTAAACGCGCTGGCGAAACAGCGAAAGAAACAGAACAGAAAATCGAGCGGGAAGCCGAACCCGTCGTCCGGGAACTGCCCGAAGAACAGGAAGAAGAAATCCGACCGACGATTTCCACCAGCGAAGAAAATCATTTCACGGGCGTCGCGGAAGAAGAAGAAGAAGTTTCGCCCAACGCCGAAACCGACGATTTGGTCGCGCCGCCGGCGGTTTTAGACGAAGAAATCGCGCAGATTCCGATTTCGCCGATGAAAGAGACCGGCGAATTGGAAAATGTTCCGGAAGCCGAAGAAGCCGAGGAAGGCGAGGAAATCGACGAAGAACCCGTCGTTCACCAAAAACTGCCGCCGCAGAATTTTGACGATTACGTTTTACCCGAATCGCAGTTTTTAACCGCCGCCGCGCCGCACGTCGAGCAAAAAGAAGAGGCGCTGCTCGCCGTCGCGCAGGAGTTGACGGAAAAAACCAAAGAATTTAACGTCACCGGGCGCGTAATGCACATCTGTCAGGGTCCGGTCGTCACGACTTACGAATTTAAGCCCGACCCGGGCGTGAAATATTCGCGCATCACGAGTCTTTCGGACGATTTGTGTCTCGCCTTAAAAGCCGAATCAATCCGCATCGACCGCATTCCCGGAAAAGCCTACGTCGGCATCGAAGTCCCGAATCACGACCGTGAAACGATTTACCTGCGCGAAGTCATCGAGTCGAGAAAATTTAAGGAATCGAACTCGCTTTTAACCATCGCTCTCGGCAAAACCATCGACGGCTTGAATTACGTCACCGATTTGGCGAAAATGCCGCACCTTCTGATTGCGGGCGCGACCGGCGCGGGAAAATCCGTCGGCGTCAACACGCTCGTCGTTTCGATTCTTTATAAAGCGAAACCCGACGAAGTTAAATTTATCATGGTTGACCCGAAACGTCTCGAACTCGGGCTTTACGCCGACATTCCGCATCTGGCGACGCCGATTATCACCGACCCGAAACGCGCCGCGATTTCGCTGAAATGGGCGGTCAGCGAAATGGAAAAACGCTATCGCGATTTGGCGGGCTGGGGCGTGCGCAACATTGACGGCTTCAACGTCGAAGTGAAAAAACGCAACGCCGCCGAGCATTTCGACGACAACGGCGAACCCTGGAAAACTCTGCCGTATATCGTGATTATCATCGACGAACTGGCGGATTTGATGATGGTCGCCGGTAAGGAAGTCGAAGAATCAATCACGCGCCTGGCGCAGATGGCGCGCGCCGTCGGCATTCATCTGGTTTTAGCGACGCAAAGACCTTCGGTCGACGTTATTACAGGCTTGATAAAAGCGAATTTTCCGGCGCGCGTAAGTTTCCGCGTTTCCTCGAAAGTCGATTCGCGCACGATTATCGATTCCAACGGCGCAGAGCGTCTTTTAGGACGCGGCGACATGCTTTTTCTGCCGCCGGCGACGTCGCAAATCGTCCGCGTGCACGGCGCTTTTGTCGACGAAAAGGAAATTCAGCGTATCGTCGACCACGTCAAAACGCAGGGCAGACCCGAATACGACACGACGATTACGAAAACCGAGGAAGAATTGGACGACGGCGGAGATTTGCCGGGCAAGCGCGACCCGCTTTTTGCCGACGCTCTGCGCACGGTCGTCAGCGCCAAACGCGCCTCGACCTCGCTTTTACAGCGTCATCTGCGCATCGGCTACGGGCGCGCCGCCGCCATTTTAGACGCGATGGTGCGCGAAGGCTACATCGGCGAAATGGACGGCAGCACGCGCGCCCGCCCGATTCTGCAAAAAGCTTACGAAGATTTGCAGGAAATGGAAGAAGGCAGGGAATTATAACTGAGAAGTGAGAACTGAGAACTGAGAACTGATAGTTGATAAATAAAAGCTGATTGCTGATTGCTGACGGCTGACCGCTTTCAG
>DATHBC010000177.1:0-2132 GCA_035296345.1 Pyrinomonadaceae bacterium
AAGCCGCCGCCGTGCCCGAAGCTTTTATCACCGCGCACGACGCTTGTTTTACGCTCGGCGAGCTGAAAGCGGGCGAAACGCTTTTGATTCACGCCGCCGGTTCCGGCGTCGGGCTCGCCGCTCTGCAACTGGCGAAAGCGCGTGGAATTAAAACAATCGGGACTTCGCGCACGGCTGACAAGCTGGAAAAATGCAGGGAATTCGGGCTTGATGAAGCGATTTCGGTGACGAGCGAAACAAGCTTTTCGGAAAGCATCAAAGAAAAAAATCAGGGCGCGGGCGTCGACGTTATTCTGGATTTGGTCGGCGCAAAATATTTTCAGCCGAATCTGGAAAGCCTGAATTTAAAGGGCAGGCTCATTTTAGTCGGCACGACGGGCGGCGCGCGCGCCGAATTGAATTACGGCTTGGTGATGTCGAAACGACTGAAAATCATCGGCACGGTTTTGCGCTCGCGCCCGGCGGCGGAAAAAGCCGAAGCCACGCGAAAGTTTGCCGAAGAAGTCGTGCCTTTGCTGGCAAGCGGAAAAATCAGGGCGAATATCGACAAAGTTTTTAAAATCGAGCGGGTTCGCGAGGCGCACGAATATCTGGAATCAAACGCGAGCTTCGGCAAAGTCGTCCTGGAATTTTAGCGGCGAATGAAGAATCAGCCGCGAAAGGACACGAAAAAGAGTTAGCCGCGAATAAGCGCGAATGTCACGAATAAAAGAAATAAATAATTCGTGTTATTCGCGCTTATTCGCGGCTGATTCGCTTTTGATTTTCGTGTCTTTTTCGTGTCTTTTTCGCGGCTAATCTTTCCGAACCGACAGTCGCGCCGCGGCTTCGTCCGTCACGATGCACAAACCGGCGATGTTCTGCTTTTGCAGTTTTTCCAGCCAGTTTCGCGCTTCCGTGTAGCTCAAACCGTGAACGGCGACCGATTCGAAGCTCACCACCGACCAGCGCGGCTCTGCAAGCTCGCCGCCGCCATCGGAAATTCTGTTTTCCGTTTCGGCGGCTTGCGCGTCCGCGCCGGGTTCTTCATTTTTTTCGGATGTCATTTCCGTCATCTTTGCGCCTGAATTTAACATAATATCCCTTTGATTGTAAAAGTTTTAACGGAGTTGCATTTTCAAAAAAACGCCCGCTCGTTACATCTCTAACTGGTTTAAGTTATAATTTCGTTAACAAAAATGGATTTCGCCCAAACAATTTTTCTGACCGGCTTTCCCGGCTTTATCGCCGGGCGTCTGGTCGAGCGGCTGGCAAAGCCGGACACGCAGTTTTTTCTGCTCGTCCAATCGCCGTTCGTCCAGAAAGCGATGCACGATTTAGAGAACATCGCGCGGACGAAAAACGTCCCGCTCGAAAATTTTGCCTTGATTGAAGGCGATATTACGCGGAAAGATTTGGGAATTTCGGACGAAGATTTGGAAAGCGTCCGGCACGAAACGACGGATGTTTACCATCTCGCCGCGATTTACGATTTGGCTGTGCCGCGCGACATCGCGCAGCTCATCAACGTGCGCGGCACGAAAAACGTCAACTCCTTTGTCCGAACTCTGCCGGCTCTGCGCCGTTACAATTACGTTTCGACCTGTTACGTCGCCGGAAAACGCACGGGCAAAATTCTGGAAACCGAGCTGGAACACGACGCCGGTTTTCGCAATTTTTACGAAGAAACGAAATACCTGGCGGAAATCGAAGTCGAAAAATTGAAAAGCGAATTGCCCGTGACGATATTTCGCCCGTCCGTCGTCGTCGGCGATTCCGGAACGGGCGAAACGGCGAAATATGACGGAATTTATTATCTGATTCGGTATTTGCGAAAATCTCCGTCGCTCCTGCGTTTTATAAACGTCGGAAATCCGCAGGTTAAACTGAATCTCGTGCCGGTCGATTTTGTGGTCGAAGCGGCGGCGGCGCTTGCCGCGGACGAAGAGGCAACCGGCACAACCATCGCGCTCGCCGACCCGAATCCTTTGACGACCGAGCAGCTTTTCGAGGCGATTGCCCAGGCGATGACCGGAAAAAAATCCGTCATAAAACCGCCGCCCGCGCTCGTCGAAAAATCTCTGCTGCTGCCGTTTTCACCGGCAATTACGGGCTTGCCGCATTCGGGCGTGCCGTATTTTTTCCTTTCGCAG
>DATHBC010000178.1:0-2774 GCA_035296345.1 Pyrinomonadaceae bacterium
ATTTTTCCCGCTACAGACAGCCGGACTCACCTGGCTTATCGCGTGCGGATGCGCCGCGAAGACGGCACGCGCGAAACGGCGATGCCCGTAATTTTCATAGACGCTCAGACGGGCGAAAAGATTTTTGAATACGATAATCTGCAAACGGCGACCGGCTCTTCGCTCTACAGCGGCGCGGTCGCTATCGACACCAGTTCGGTCGGCTCGACTTATTACATGGAAGATTTATCGCGCAAAATCGGAACTTTCGATGCTCGCAACGGGACTTCGACCTTCTATCGCCTCACGGACGCTGACGACGTTTGGGACATTTCCTCGCAGCGCGCCGCCGTCGACGCGCATTACGGCGCGATGAAGACTTTCGATTATTTTAAAATTGTTCACGGGCGCAACGGCATCGACGGCGCGGGCGGACCGGGAACTCAAACGGCGGCAGCCGACGCCTCGATTAAGCTGCTGTCCTCGCGCGTTCATTACAGTTACAACTACGTCAATGCCTACTGGAACGGCTCGACGATGACTTACGGCGACGGCGACGGCACGACCGCCGGTCCGCTCGTCGCGCTGGACATCTGCGCGCACGAGATGACGCACGGCATTACCGAAAGAACCGCCGGGCTGATTTATTCGGGAGAATCCGGCGCTTTGAATGAGTCGATGTCCGACGTTTTCGGCGCGATGGTCGAGCGTTACGCGCGCGGCGAAAATACGAATACCTGGCTCATCGGCGAAGACGCGTGGACGCCCGCAAAATCCGGCGACGCGCTTCGTTATATGAATAACCCGCATTATGCGGACAACGGCGGCTATTCAGTGGACGACGACCCCGACCACTATTCCGAGCGTTATACCGGAACGGGCGACAACGGCGGCGTTCACATTAATTCAGGCATCGCTAATCATGCGTTTTATCTGCTTGCCAAAGGCGGAGCGCATCATAAAGGCGGCTCGATGAACGGCATCGGCGCGGACGCGGCGGCGAAAATCTGGTATAAAGCCCTGACGACTTATATGACTTCGAGCACAAACTTTGCCGGAGCGAGAATAGCGACGATCAACGCCGCAAGCGCACTTTACGGAAGCACGAGCGCGCAATCCAACGCCGTCGCTCAGGCTTGGTGTCTGGTCGGTGTCAGCGGCAGTAACTGCCCGACGCCGGGCGGCGGAACTGGAACCGGAACGGAAATTTTGTCGAACGGCGGATTTGAAACGAGTGCCGCGCCCTGGGTCGGTTCCGGCGCGGGCTATTTCTACGTCAATCCGGGCAGCCACGCGCACGCGGGAACCGGATACATCTATTTCGGCGTCAACCACAGCGTTTCGGGTCAAGCCTATCAACAGGTGACGATTCCGACCGCCGCCGCCGGAGCTTTGACCTTCTGGTTAAGTGTTTCGTCGAGCGAAACCAGCACGACGACGCAATACGACAAATTATTTGTCGAAGTCCGGAACGCTTCGGGAGCTTTGCTCGCGACCCTGGCGACCTACAGCAATTTGAATAAAGGCACAGCCGGAGTTTACGCGCAGAAATCGCTGAACCTGTCGGCATACAGAGGTCAGACCGTCAGGATTCAGTTTCGTTCGACGACGGACAACACGTTGTCGACGACCTTTCTCGTTGACGACGTCGCGCTGAAATAGACCGCAAATTAAAAGCCGCGCCGCCCGAAGCGAAAAACTGTAATTAACCGCGTTTTCGGATACAATAGGCTTTTGAATCAATCAGCTTTACAGGCTAAATCTTTTAAACACAACAAGCCCGGCAGTTTACAAAAGATTTTAAATTATGAAAATCGAGATTATTCAAGCCGAAACGCCCGCGCAAATCGCGCAGGCGCGCAGCCTGTTTCGAGAATACGAAGCGTGGCTCGGGCTGAATCTTTGTTTTCAGAATTTTGAAGAGGAAGTAGCGAATCTGCCGGGCAAATACGCCGAGTCCGCGGGCGGGCGATTGTTTCTCGCTTTTGTCGATGACGAACGGCTTGCCGGCTGCATCGCCCTGAGAAAACTGGAAGACGGCGTTTGCGAAATGAAAAGATTATTCGTCAGAGCGGATTTTCGCGGGCGAAAAATAGGCAAGGTTCTGATTGAAAAATTGATTGAAGAAGCCCGCGCCGTCGGCTACCGGAAAATGCGGCTCGACACCTATCCGCCGAAAATGGCGAAAGCCTTCGAGCTTTACCAATCGCACGGCTTCCGCGAAATTCCGCCTTATTATCACAATCCGCTCGGCGAAACGCTGTATATGGAGAAGATGCTGGATGTCAGATGTCAGTTATTAAAACCGGCATCTGACATCTAATATCTGACATCTTTCCTACTTCATCGGTTTGCGCGGAAGTTTCTCGTCCATCATCGCCGTCTGGTAAACGAACGCCGCCATGATTATCGAAGCCTGTTTCATATCTTCGGCTTGAATGCGGTCGTAGTTGTCCTGATTCGAGTGATGCGTGCGCGTCTCGTATTCCACTTCGTCCTGAATAAACTGGAAACCGGGAAGCCCGATTCTGTCAAACGACAGATGGTCGGTTCCGCCCGTGTTCAGAATGGTCACGGTATTCGCGCCCATATCGGCAAACGGCGCGAGCCAGGCGCGGAAAATCGGAGCCACGCTGCTGTTGCCCTGCATATAAATGCCGCGAATTTTGCCCGTGCCGTTGTCGAGATTGTAGTAAGCCGAAAGTTTCTCGTAATTCGCCGTCTTGACCAGCTCGCCGCGCGGGTTTTTGTTGATGCCGATCAGATCCGCCATAAAGGCGTCTTCGTCTTCTTTT
>DATHBC010000179.1:0-4428 GCA_035296345.1 Pyrinomonadaceae bacterium
TCCAGCTTGACGGATTCCGACTTGGCGACGATTTTCGGAACGGATCGCTGAACACAGCAGCATTCGCCTTCGGAAAATGATGTGTTGACGGTTTCCGTCGACGAATCGCCGCTCGCCGTTTTTTCGTCCCGGCTTTCCGTCCCGTAACCGTGGCACGCCGGCGTTTCCGTTTCCGCCGCTTTTCCCCGGTGGTGCGAGCAGAGGCAAGCGCCGGACGAAGACGCGAGCAGCGCAAGCATCAAGCCCAGAACAAAGCCGAATTGTTTTAACTCTCGCCGCCGCATAGTGTTTTTCTTCGCCGAAATAAGTTCCTAAATAATCTTTATTATGATTTTTTGTCTATAACCGAATATAGATGCTTATATTCTGCGAGCTGTTACCTTTATTTAAGTAATTATAGCTCGACCGACCGAGCATTAAACAGCCGAAGCCGCTCATCATTAATAGTATAAAGTCTGTAGTCGCCTACAGAGTCAAGAAGTATCTTGCAGTTATTTTCAATTTCTTTAATTCTTATAACCGGAGTCTAAAAACTTTTGATTTTCAACGCAAGCCCGCGCGAGTTTTTTCTACGCGGCAGTTACCGGTATTTTTCGCGAAACGAATTTCAGAACACTAATAAATGCCGTCATCGCATCAATGAAATTTCGGAAATAAAAAAGGCAGAACGATTGTTTCATTCTGCCTTTTCGCGTGTTTTGCCGCAAAGCCGCCTGGCTTATTTGACGGCGGTCGTGGTTGCCCTTTGTCTCGGGTCGTACGGCGTTGCCATATAGCGTTTGACGGCTTCCTGCGCGTTGTCGTAATCGTCGCCGACGGCTTCGGCGCGCTTGTAGGCGGAGATGGCGCGCGTGCGGTCGCCTTTGGCGTCGTAGGCGTTGCCCATCTTGATGTTCGCCCAGACTTCGAGCCACGACGGGCGCATATTGCCGGAAAGCGTCGCCTTGTAATTGTCAATCGCCAAATCGTAATTGCGCTGTTCGAGAAACAAATTGCCGAGATTGTAATAAATCCACGAATTGTTGCGGTCGAGCTTTAGAGCCGCTTCAAACTGCTGCTGAGCTTCGGCGAGATTTCCCTCTTTGAACTGCTCGATGCCGCGACGCGCGACCGACGAAACTTTCAAATCTTCGGAAATGCGCAAAAGCTTGTATTTCGGGTCGATGACGACTTCAATCGGCTTGCCGCTCGATTCGATATTAAAATCGGCGCTCGCGTCTTCAACCAGAACGGTCTGCGTTTTTATCTCGCCTTCGCCTTCGGCAACCAGTTGGACATCGACCGGCAGGCGCAGGTTGTCGTAGTTCTGCTTAATCGTGCCGCGCGTGACGAACTTGCCGCCGCTCGTGCGGATGATTTGATATTCGACCGCAAATTCCGGCACGCCCGTGCCCTCGACCCAGCGCGCGAAAAAGTAGCGCATCGGTTCGCCCGCAACTTGCGTGGCGAGCTTTTCAAAATCGTCAATCGAAGCGTTTTTGCCGCGATACTGCGCCAGAAACGCGCGCAGAAGCTGGTTGAATTTCTGCGCGCCCATCGTTTCTTTCAAAAGGCGATAAACCATCGCGCCCTTGCCGAACATGATGTATTGATACGCGGTCGAAGTGTCGTCGAGCGCGGACGGCGCGCGCAAAAGCGACGCGGTCTGCTCGAAGGTCAAAGCTTTTTCCAGCATCTCGCGCTGCAAAGCTTCGAGCTTGGTGTTGGAAATTCCGACCTCGCGCATTTCTATCGCGCTGTATTCCGCCAAGCCCTGCGAGAGCCACGCGTCGTCAAACGATTTCAAGCCGACGGTTTGTCCCCACCATTGATAAGCGGCTTCGCGCTGGAGGCGTTCCGCCGCAATCTGGCGCGACTGGTCAAAGAATTTGTCGGCGATAAAAATCATTCCCGGCGACGAGTAGAAATCGAGGGTTTCGTCGTCGGTCTGCGCGATAATCAGGCGTTTGCCGCTGTCCGGCTCGCCGTATTGTTTCGTGTAGAAATCAAGCGCGCGTCCCAGTGTTTCGCCGTAGCTCGAAACGAGCGGGTCGCTTCCCGCTTTGGTGTAAAACTGCAATTCGTAATCGGCGAAACGCAGCGTTTTCGGCGTGTATCTGCCGTAGGCGAAATTGCCGGGAAGCGCCGGCTTCGACTGCGTGAAACGATATTTTCCGCCGCTCGGGCTGACGGGCGCGTCGCTGTAGCCGACCAGATGGTAACCGCCGGGCAGCGAAATCGTAATGTCGGAGGTGGCGCGGTCGGCGGCGTAATTGTGAAACGGAAACCAGCGCGCCGCATACATCAGATAACCGTTGCGCTCGCCGACGTAAGCCAGGCGCTTGGTCAAAAGCGGTCCGCCCTCAGCCGTCGCCAGCACGCCGCCGTATTTGAAACGAAGCGTGACGGGCACGTTTGCCGGAATCACGTCGCCCAAATCGATTTTCACGCTCGGTCCCAAATCGGAAACGCCGACCTGATCCTGCACAAATGTAATCTGGCTTTGCGATGATGTTGCAGCGGTTGACGGCGCGGGTGTTTTAGCTTTCGTGGTGGTCGTCGGCACGGTTGTCGCTGCTCCGACGCGCGTGATGCTTTCGATTTTTAAAGAGCCGTTGAGCTCGAAGGCGACCGTGCGCGTTTCGGCGAGCGGCGTGAAAGTGACGTCCGCGACGGCTTGAAGCTGACTTTCCGAAGGATTGAGCTGCACGTCCAGTCGATAATTCGTCACGTCGAACGGAGCGCGTTGAACTTGCTGCTGCTGCGCGAGGACACTAAATACTGAGAGAAAAATTACGGCTGAAACCAGCACAAGCGACGGAAAGAAACGTTTCTGCATTTTTATCACCTTTTGGAATGTTGCTGTAAAACTATTTTTTGCAAAACTATGATGTTCGAAAGATTATTTTCGTTTGCTTCGAGAGAATAGATTTAAGTTTGCCGCCTGCGCCCGCCGCGCCCGATTCCAAACCGAAAAAGCGTCTATTTCTTCTGCGGAATTTTCTCTTTCGTAAATTCTATGACCTGGAAAAGCTCCGGCGTTTTAGGCAAAAAGCTGATTTCGCCCGGCAGACGCTCGATTTCCAGATAATCGTCAAATTCCCGGTAACCGGTATAAGAACTCCACTCATACCAGTTCTCCTGCGGAAATGTCGTCGCAACGCCCATTTCATCGAGCCGCGCGTAAAAGCTCCAGCCTCTCATCGCGGCGATTTTTTTGTTCCATCTAAGATAGCCGTCAAAGGTCGCCGCGACGGATAAAGCCAGCAGAAAGAAAAAGTGCGGCGCGATTAAATGCGGCGCATCGAACAACGCGTCGGCAATGGCAACAACCACCCACACAACCGCTAATTTTGACGAATAAAAATAAGCCTGCTCTTTAAGCGCCTTAAACCTTAAAGCTCTGCGATAACCTTTAACCGCCAGTTCATCATCAATTTGAACACGCGCTTCCAACATAATTTTAAATAACCGTCGTCACGATTTCGCGGATGCTGCGCTGCAATTCTCTATCGTCGGTAATCGGCGAGCAGAGCGCGACTTCCGCCGCGTTGACCGGCGCGATGCCTTTGGCAATCATTTGACCGGCGTAAATCAGAAGCCGCGTCGAAACGCCTTCCTCAAGCCCGTGACCGCGCAAATTTCTGACCTTCTGCCCGATGGTGACGAGGTCGCGCGCCGTCGCTTCGTCGATGCCGCCTTCGCGGGCGACGATTTCCGTCTCGGATTCGGCGGGCGGATAATCGAACTCCATCGCCACGAAACGCTGGCGCGTCGATTGTTTTAAATCCTTTAAAATCGACTGATAGCCGGGATTATACGAGACGACGAGCATGAATTCCGGCGGCGCGTCGACGACCGTTCCGCGTTTTTCAATCGGCAGGCGGCGGCGGTCGTCGGTCAAAGGGTGAATGATGACGACCGTATCCTTGCGCGCTTCGACCACTTCGTCGAGATAGCAAATCGCGCCGGCGCGCACGGCTTTCGTCAAAGGTCCGTCGTGCCAGACGGTTTCGTCGCCTTCGAGCAGAAATCTGCCGACGAGGTCGGTCGCCGACAAATCCTCGTGACAGGCGACCGTTATCAGAGGTCTGCCCAGACGCCACGCCATATGCTCGACGAACCGCGTCTTTCCGCAGCCGGTCGGACCTTTCAGCATCACGGGCAAATGCGCCGCGTAAGCGGCTTGAAAAAGCTCGACTTCCTGCCCGACCGGCAGGTAGTAAGGCTCGCTCTCGACTTTGTACTTTTCAACGGCTAATTCCATAAATAATCGCTTCGCTTGGTAAAAATTTATCTTAACATTCGCATAATCTCAATTACGAATTACGAATTACAAATTACGAATGATTGATTTCATTCGAGCGGTCGAGCGAATTCAAATTAATTCGTAATTGAAAACGGCGGCAATCTTCCGGGTCGCCGCCGTTTTTCTTATAAATTAAATTT
>DATHBC010000180.1:0-2654 GCA_035296345.1 Pyrinomonadaceae bacterium
CGCGCCGCCTCTGACTTCTTCATAGAGATTTAAAATCGCCGCGATATTCCCATAATCGTCCGGCTTTCTCGCGGATTTAATTTTCTCTACCTGTTCCGTTGCCGCCGGCAGCGTCGATTCTATCGCTTTTTCCAGCGCCGCGCGGTCGCCCGGCGCTATCAGGCGAACGCCTTCGGGTCGCATTCCATTGTCGGTCGCAATGACGGGCGTGTCCAGGTGAAGCGCTTCGCGGACGGAAATCGCGTCGCCGTCGTAATCGGTCGTCCGCAGCAAAACGTCGCAGTCGTTTATCAGATGAAGCGTCACGGCGTGCTGCACGTCGCCCGCCAGTAAAATGTGTTCGGCATATGATTTAGCGGCGATAATCCGGCGCAAATCGTCTTCCAAATCGCCCGCGCCGAGAATCATCAATCCGGCACGGGGAAATTTTTCCCTGATTTTCTGCAAAGCCTCAATCTGCAACGGCAGATTATACGCCGGCTGCAAAAGCCCGACGGTGAGCAGAAAAGGTTTGTGCGCGGCGGCAAAGTCTTTTAAATGCGCGGGAACGCGGACGTTCTCATTCGGATTCTGATTGAAAAACGGGTAAATCAGGCGCACTTTTTCTCGCGCCGCGCCGAATTTTTCAAACATCTCGACCTGCTCGCGATTGACGCAGACGAGCCGCTCGTAAAGCCGGAAAATAAACCCGCGCAGCGAAAATTTTCGCGCCGCGCGTCCTTCCTTCGAGGAAGGATAGCCGCCCGAATGAAGCGTCAAAACGCTTTTTCCGCGCGCCGCCAGCGCGCAAACCGCCAAAAGCCCGAGCACGCGCAGCGGAATATTGCCGCCGATATGAATATGCAGCAAATCGTATTTTAATTTGAGCAAAAGCCGGACGAGCGCCAGCGGCGTCTGCGGATGATAAACGTTCGTCTCGCCGCCGTCATCCGCGCAGCTTCGCGCGCTTCGCGTGATATTGATAATCGAGCAACGATGACCGGCGCGGCACAACTGGTCGCGAATCGCCAGCATATTACGCTGAACACCGCCCTGCGGCGGCGGGTATGGTCCGAGAAGAAGAACGTGCATTTCTTAAAAAAGTTCTGAGTCGTAAGTTTTGAATTTCAGGTTTAAAAATCATTAATTCAAAACTTACAACTTAAAATTAGTTCCGCATTTATAAAACTTCATCCAGATTAAACTCGCACGCCTTGCCGGTTTTGACCGATTCCAGCATCAAAAGGCAGCCGAGCGTGGCGCGCGCGCCGTCGCGGACGGTAACGTCGGTTTCCCTTCCGTCGCGCAGGGATTTCACAAAAGCTTCGAGCTGCGCCGCGTAACCTTTTTCGGCAAACCAGCGCGAATTTGTTTTCGCCGTTTTTTTCTTGACCGTCAGGCGTTTGAAATCTTCGGTCGCGGCGGCAACGCCCGGCGCGAAGGCTTCGACCAATTCTCCGCCGCTCGACTCGCTGCCGACCACCGTGTAAATAAAATTTCCGATTGAGCCGTCGGCAAATTTTACGGACGCGGCGACGTTGTGCTCGTCAAAGCCGTAGGCGGAAACCGAAACCGGCTCGCTGTCGAGCAGCCAATACATCAAATCGACGAAGTGACAGCCTTCGCCGAGAACGACGCCGCCCTGCCCGCTTTCCGCCGCCCAGCCGTTTTCGATGCCGGGCGAATTCATCCTGGTCGAAACGACAGCCGCGCCGGTGCGATTTCCGAGCTGTTTTTTCATCTCGGCGTAATACGGCGCGTAGCGTCGATTGAAGCCGACCGCTAATTGTTTCCCGCTTGTCTTTACGGCTTCGTTTATCGCGCGGCATTCTTCAATCGTGACAGCCATCGGCTTTTCGATAAAAACGTGCTTTCCGGCGTTTAAAGCGGCGATTGCCTGCGCGGCGTGCTCTTTGTGACGGCTGGAAATCAGCACGACATCGACGGTTTTATCGTTTAAAATTTCTTCGAATTCCGAGGTATGATAAGTCGCATTAAAACGCATCGCGTAAGATTTTCCGCGCGCGCCGTGACCGGAATAAACGGCGTGCAGGCGCGCGCCCGAAATCTTTTTCAGCGCGGGCAGATGCGCCCATTTCGCCAGATTGCCCGCGCCGACCAGAGCGAAATTTATCTCGCCCGTTTTAGGCTGGTAATCGTTGACGAGGATTTTTCGTTTCGGCTCGTAGGATTCGATTGGATTTTCAAAATCGTTGACCGGATATTTCAAGACGACGGCGAGGCTCGCCTTTCCGTTGCCGTTCATAATCGTTTCGTAGGCGCGCGGCGCGTCTGCGAGACTGTATTCGTGGCTGATTAAAGGCTTAACGTCAATCCTGCCGACGGAAATCAGGCGCAGAAACTCTTCCATATTGCGGTTTTCCGTCCAGCGCACATACGGCAGGGGATAATCGATGCCGCGTTTTTCATAACTCGCGTCGTAGCTGCCGGGACCGTACGCGCGCGCCATCAAAACCTTCAGTTCCTTGATATACATCTCGCCGCGCGGCATTTCCATCGGGCACGCGCCGACGACGATAATGCGCCCGCGGTCGCGCGACATCTGCGCGGCTTGTTCGAGCGGTTTAGCCGATTTCGAAGCCGCCGCGACGATAACGCAGTCCGCGCCGCGATTATTGGTCAGGGCTTTCACTTCGGCGACGGTTTTATCGCCG
>DATHBC010000181.1:0-3978 GCA_035296345.1 Pyrinomonadaceae bacterium
CACGGTCGCGCGTTCTTTTTCCGCCGGTTTTTCGTCGCAGGCGTTGCAGCTGCTGCCGATTGAAACGTAAAGCTTGCCGTTCGGCGCAAAAGCCAGCGTGCGCGTCAGATGCCAGCCGCCGTATTTGTAATCCAGACCGTAATCGGGATAAGTCGCGACGGTTTCCGCCCGCCCGGTCGGTTGGCTCTCGCCGCGCGTAAATTTCCGGCGCGTGATTTTGTCGGTTTCCGCCAAGTAAAACCAGTCCTGCCCATCGCCGTCGGTATAAAACTGCGCGCTGTTGGGATTTTTCAGATTCGCGAGATAAGTCGTGACTTTGCGAAATTTTCCGGTCTGCAAATCGAATTCGTCGAGAATGTAAACCGCGCCCCGCGTGTTGTCGGAAAGGTTATACATATCGGTCACGAAAATCCGCCCGTCCGGCGCTTTGGCAAAAAAGCGGACGCGCTTTAAGCCTTCGGCGGCGGGCGTGATTTCGTAGCCGTCCGGCAGATTCAGGCTAAAGGATTTGCCGTTTTTTAAAGTGATTTTTTGCGGCACGAGGCTGACGGCGTCGTGCGGCTGCGCAAAATTCGAAACGGTCGAAAAAAGCGATAAGACGAAGAAACAGAAAATCTTTTTCATAAAATCCGGGCGCGATACAGCCTCAAAATAAATATCTTTGCGCGCTTTGCGGTTAAATAACTTTCTTAACGCTAAACGCGCTGAAAAAGGCAAAGAAACGCAAAGGTTTTTCATCGCTAATTAAACGAATAAAATTTCGATTTTGCAAGGTTATATGAGGCTGCACGGAACAGGGAGAAAGAAAATTCGTTCGCCGCCAACGCAGATTGGTCGGCTTTTCAAATCTGAAAGTTCAGATTTGAAATCGCAGGCTTTGCTCGCCTGTCAGCGAACAAGTTTTTCTTTTTTGTATCCTTGCCGCAGAAAATTTCTTACAATCTAAATTATGAAATACGAACAATTCCGCATCCGCGCGGGCGAGAAATTAAAGCTCTCGAAACGCGCGACCGATTCGACCGGCGATTATCACGATAAAGCCGAGGCGAAGCTGGATTTGGCGCGCAATGTCGAGCGCCTTGCCGAGCTTCAGCAGGTTCTCTACGCGCAGAATAAATACGCGCTGCTCATCGTTCTGCAGGCGATGGACGCGGGCGGCAAAGACGGTTTGATTCGCCACGTTTTGAGCGGCGTCAACCCGCAGGGCGTCAGCGTCGTTTCGTTCAAACAGCCTTCGTCGGAAGAACTCGACCACGATTTTCTCTGGCGCATTTCGAAAAATCTGCCCGAGCGCGGGAAAATAGGCGTTTTTAACCGCTCGCATTACGAAGACGTGCTGGTCGTCCGCGTGCACCCGGAAATCATCCGGTCGCAGCCGCTGCCGGACGAAGTGAAAACGGACAAAAATTTCTGGGAAAAACGCTTCGAGCAGATTCGCAATTTCGAAAAACATCTGGTCGAAAACGGCACGCACGTTCTGAAATTTTTCCTGCACCTGTCGAAAGAAGAACAGAAAAAACAATTTTTCGAGCGCATCGACACGCCGGAAAAGAACTGGAAATTCGTCGATTCGGATTTAAAGGAACGCGGTTTCTGGGACGATTACATGCGCGCCTACGAAGCGGCGATTCCCGCCACCTCGACCGATTACGCGCCGTGGTACGTTCTGCCGGCGGACAAAAAATGGTTTACGCGCACGGCGGCGTCGGCGATTATCCGCGAGAAACTGGAAGCGATGGATTTGCAGTATCCGACCGTTTCAAAGGAACAAATAAAACGCTTGCAGGAAGCGCGAAAGATTCTGGAAAGCGAAAGTTAAAATTTATCTTCCGGCTTTTACCGTCGATATATCAATCGGCGGCGGCTCGCCGGCTATTTCCAGACGATTCGGCTCTTTAAAGCGGCTGGCGGGTTGCTTTTGAGGAAGTCTATAATCACGCCTTCGCGCAGAGCGTATTCGCAGACGCGGAGACTTTCGATTTTTAAAGCCCGCATAATGCCTTCGAGAATCTGCCCGCCCGCGACGATTGTTTCGGCGCGTTTTTCGCTGATGTTCGGCAGGCGGGCGCGTTCGGCGACGGTCATTTTCGCCAGTTTCCGGTTTAATTCGACAAGCTCGGCGAAACGGATTTCGCCGTTTTCAGGATTTAAAAGCAGTTCGAATTTTAAAATCGTGCCGGAAGTTCCGGACGTCACCTGCCAGCTTTCGCCGCGCAGTTCTTCAGACGGTTTTTCCAGATTGAGCGCGATTTCAGCGCGCACGCTCTCGATTTCTTTTGCGCCCGGCGGATTTGCCGCAAGAAATTTTCCGGTCAGCCGGAGCGCGCCGAGCGGCATCGAGAAAAGCTTTGCCGGCGCGCCCGTTTTCATCAGGCTTAATTCGGTCGAGCCGCCGCCGATGTCGACGTTTAAAAGCGCGCCGCTTGCCGCCCGAAAATAATGCCGCGCGGCAAGCCCGATTAACCGGGCTTCTTCGATTGCCGCCAGAACCTTGACGCGAACGCCGGTCAGCCGCTCGATTTCGCCGACGAAATCGCCCGAATTTATCGCCTCGCGCGCCGAAGCGGTGGCGACCGCGACAATCGTCTCGGCTTGAAAGCTTTCGGCAATCGCGCGAAATGTCTGAACGGCGGCGGCGGATTTTTCGATTGTCTCCGGCGAAAGAAATTTTTCGCGCAGCGTGTCGCCCATCCTAATTCTTTCGCGCTCGCGGAAAACGAAGTTTAAAAAATCGCCGCTCGCTTCGGCGACGGCGAGCTTTATGGAATTTGAGCCGATGTCGATGGCGGCGATTTTTCGAGGCTGCATTGGAAGATGATAATTCAAATTTCCGCCGCCGATAAATACCGTTTCATTTTTTGTAAAAAATTTAATCCGGGACTACAAAATCATAATATTTGCTGTTATTCTTTTCGGGACGAGCCCGTGCGGATTCGTCCGCGTTAAATTCTTTCGGCAGAACGGCTGGAAATTTATTTTTCGGAAGACACCTGCCCGCGGCGGCGTAGTGTTTTCTTCGATTTACCATGAAAACACTTTTTATTTTGCGCCACGCCAAATCAAGCTGGGACAATCCCGATTTGACGGATTTTGAACGACCTCTAAACGAGCGCGGCAGGCGAGCGGCTCCGTTTATCGGCAACCTGATGCGCGAGAGACGCCTGCGCGTCGATTTGATTTTAAGCTCGCCCGCCATACGCGCCAGGCAAACGGCGTCGCTGGTCGGCGAAGCCGCCGGATTCGCCGCCGAAATTCGCTGCGACGAAAGAATTTACGAAGCCCGCCCGCAATCGCTGCTTTACCTGCTCGCCGAAACCGGGGACGAATTCGATTCGGTTCTGCTGGTCGGTCACAATCCCGGCTTGGAAGGCTTGATAAAAATTCTGACGGGCGGCGGCTCGTCGATGCCGACGGCGGCGCTGGCGGAAATCGAGCTGAACATCGATTCGTGGAGCAAAATCGCCGCCGACGCCGGAAAGCTGAACTCGCTCGTCCGCCCGAAAGACAAAATGAAATCGTTTCAATAACGCAGAATGCAGAATGCAAAACGCAAAATTGAATTTTTCGATTACTCGTTCGTATTAATTGAATACAATTTCGCTGTTTTTAAGAAAGAAAATAGCGTTTACTTGTTAGTAAATCGAATTTAGTAACAAGTAAATTCGATTTATTAACAAGTAAATTCGATTTACTAACAAGTAAACTTGATTCACTAATCAGTAAATTCGATTTGCTAACGAGTAAATTCGATTTACTAACCAGTAAATTCGATTTACTGATTAGTAGACGCTATTTTCCGACTATTAAATGCAACTCGCTAACTATCAAAAGCGACTCACTAATTATGTGAATCAAGAGTAGAAATAAGTAGATTGTTTCCTTTGCGCTCTTTGCGCCTTTGCGGGAAACGATCTATCCCGCAAAGGCGCAAAGAGCGCAAAGATAAGGCTTATTCATTCGTCTGATTTTCTACTCTTG
>DATHBC010000182.1:0-3803 GCA_035296345.1 Pyrinomonadaceae bacterium
ACATCTAAAATCCATTATAAAACGGATTTGGTATAATTCCCTTGTGCTTTCTCTAACCGAACAAATCAAACAAAAGGCTCTCGACATCGGGTTTCACAAAATCGGCGTCGTGCGAGCCGAAGCGCTCGAAACCGAGCGCGCGCATCTGGAAGAATGGCTCGCCCGAAACTTTCACGGCGAAATGCAGTGGATGGAGCGCGAGCCGGAAAAACGCGGCGACCCGCGCCTGATTTTTCCCGGGGCGAAATCTATTGTCGCCGTCGCTCTGAATTATTTCACGCCTCACGCGCACGAGCTGCCGGGCACGTCGAAAGGAAAAGTCTCGCGCTATGCCTGGGGCGACGATTATCACGACGTCGTCAAAGATAAATTAAGAGCCTTGCTGGCGTGGATAAAATCTGAAAACGCGGAAGTCGAAGGCAAAATCTGCGTCGATACGACGCCCGTTATGGACAAAGCCTGGGCGCAGCGCGCGGGACTTGGCTGGATCGGCAAACATTCCAATCTGATTACGAAAGAATACGGCTCGTGGGTATTCTTGGGCGAAATCCTGCTCGATGTCGAGCTTGAAGACGACGCGCCCGCCGAGGTCGACCACTGCGGAAGCTGCACGGCTTGTCTGGACGCCTGCCCGACGGGCGCTATCGTCGCGCCGTATCAGGTTGACTCGCGAGCGTGTTTGTCTTACGCTACTATCGAACTTCGTGCCCCTGAACTCCCTGTAGAAATTGAAAAAAATCTAAACGGATGGCTTTACGGCTGCGATATTTGTCAGGACGTCTGTCCCTGGAATCGTTTTGAAAAGCCGACCGAAGAAACCGGATTCGAGCCGCGCGCCGGGAACGTTTCAGCCGATTTGGACGAGATTTTAAATCTTTCACCGGAAAAATACGCCGAGCGTTTCCGCCGCAGCGCGATGAAGCGGACGAAAATTTCAGGGCTGCAACGCAATGCGCGGGCATTGAAAAACAATTTAACCGCAGAGGAAGAGTTTACAGTTGCAGCAGCAGAGAACACGGAGGAAAATTAACAGGTATTCAAGCTGCGGGAAGAGTTTAGGTGAATACGGAATTAAGTATTTGTCTAAAACGAACATTTAAATTCCGTCGCCCGAACGCCTGATCGCTTATTCCTTTCTTATTTTGTTCGAATCTTTGTTTGGAGAGAAAAATGCTGAGATTTACCAGAGAATTACCACGTCAGTATGTAGTGTTGCCGATTGCTTTTTTCATCTTTTTCGCATTGTTTCTGACTGCCGATTCGGTGGAAAGCGCGCAGACCGGCAGAAATGCCGCGAAAACAAAAACGACGCCCGCCAAAAAGAACGCCAAAGCGACGCCGACGCCAAACAAAAAAACGCAGGCGAAAGCCACGCCGACGCCGAAAAATTCCAGGGATAAAAAAGGCAAAACAAATTCTTCCGCAAAATCCGACGCGCGCGGCGATTCGAAAAATAAAGCCGCGCAGGAGAAATCCGGCAGACAACCCTCGCCAAAAACAAATCAGAAAACCTCGGCTGCGAAACAAACGAAAGATTCAAAAAACAAAGATTCAAAAAGCAAAGACTCAAACTCCGGACAAAACGCTAAAAACAGGAAAGACGATTCCAGACAGCAGCAGCAGAACGCGAAAAATACGAAATCCAACAATTCAAAATCCGATAAATCGAAAAACAAATCGGATTCAAACAGGACTTCGTCTTCCAATTCCGGGACGAATTCGAGAAATACGAGCGCCGGAACTTCCGACGGCAACCGGAGAACCGAGCCGGCAAACAGAAACACGAGCGGCAAATCAAACGCTTCGACAAACAGAACGACGCCGAAAACAGGCACGGAAATTTCAACCGAACTGCCGCAAATCATCGTGACGGACGTTTCGGCGCGTCTTCGCAGCCAGGCGCAGCCGAACGCGCCGGAACTGAGCCGCATTCGTCTCGGCACAATCTTAAAAGTCACGGAAAAAAATCCCGCCTGGTACAGAGTTCAATACACGGCGGGCGGAAAGACCGCCAACGGCTGGATTTCCGCCAATTCGGTCAACGATTTAAACGCCGGCGCGCGCGAGGAGCTTTATCGACAGATTGTCGACCGCAATTATAAAGCCGAGATGGACTTTGCGGCGGCGTCGGAAATGGTCGATTTTCTGACGCAGGTCGGCAGCGAGCTTTCCGGAAAGTCGAACGCGGCAGCCGCGGCAGAACTCGAACTGAAACGCCTGCTCGCGCTGCGAACCGCCCTGAAAAAAATTCCCGGCAGCCAGGGCGACCGCTCGCCCTACAGGGAGTTTCTGAAAGCGCACGAAAAATCAGTCATTTACAGCGACCCGGCGGCTGAATGGTATGTCGTCTCGAATCTGTTCTGGGATTTACATAAAAAATACGCGGCGACGCCGCTCGCCGACCAGATTGCGTGGGAAGGCGCGGAAAATCCGCTGCCCGGCGAATGCGAAGGCTACGTCAACTGTTATCTTTTTTCCGAGCGAATGACGAACGGCGAATACCTGCGCCTGCATCCGAACGGCAAAAAAGCCGGCGCGGCGCTCGCCGAGCTGACGAGATTTTTGTCTTCGGTCGTCGATGATTTGGAAAAAAGGACGTCTTTCACCGGTCCGACCGACGTCACCGACCGCGCCGATTTTAATAATCTGCTCGCCGAGCTGCGCACGATAGTTTCGCGCCTGCCGCACATCGAAAAGGAAAAAACGCTTCAACAGTTGAAACAAATCGCCGAAGCTTATCGCTAAGTTTTCTAATGCAAAACGTTTGTTAATGCAAAATGCAAAATGCAAAATGCAAAATATTCGGATTTAAGAACCAGGATTTAGAATTAAATCTTTTCTTCCATTTTGCATTTTGCATTTTTTACGTTGTTTGCGCTTTCCAATCCGGCATCTAAAATTTAAAATCTAGATGTGTTAAAGGATTCTTACAACCGGCAAATCAGAGATTTGCGCATCAGCCTCACAGACCGCTGCAATTTCCGATGTTTTTATTGCCTGCCGGACGGCGAGCCGCCGCTGGCGCGCAAGGAGACGATTCTGACTTTTGAGGAAATCACGTATCTGGCGGAAATTTTCGTCTCGCTCGGCATCGAAAAAATTCGCCTGACGGGCGGCGAGCCGCTCCTGCGCCGCGACGTCGAAACACTGGTCGAGAAAATTGCGGTTTTGAAAAGTCCGGAGTCCGCAGCAGCGGAATCAAGTTCAAAGTTCAAAATTCAAAATTCAAAATTGCTGGATTTAGCCCTCACCACGAACGGTCATACTCTGGCAAAGCGCGCCGCGAATCTGAAACGCGCCGGACTCGACCGCGTGACGATTTCGCTGGACAGCCTGCGGCGCGAGAATTTTCAGAGAATTACGGGCGTCGATAAATTGGAAGAAGTTCTGACGGCAATCGAAGCCGCGCGGCGCGCCGGTTTAAATCCGGTCAAAATCAACACGGTTATCGTGCGCGGGGTTAACGACGACGAAGCGGTCGAGCTGGCGGCATTCGCGCGCGAGAATGCGGTTTCAATGCGCTTTATCGAATATATGCCGCTCGATTCGGCGCACGAATGGAACAAAAATCTGGTCGTTCCCGGCAGGGAAATCCGCGAAAAAATCAATCGCGTTTTTCCGCTCCGGCTGAAAGACGCCACGCGCGGCGCGGAAACCGCCTGGAAATACGCCTTTGCCGACGGCGCGCCGGGCGAAATCGGCATTATCGCGCCGGTGACGGAAATGTTCTGCGGGGCTTGCTCGCGGATTCGCCTGACGGCTGACGGGCAAATCCGCACCTGTCTTTTTTCAACCGCGGAACA
>DATHBC010000183.1:0-2970 GCA_035296345.1 Pyrinomonadaceae bacterium
CGTGCAAACGATTCAAAACCGCTTCGTCCAATTGCTTTTTGATGGTTGCAATCCCGATTTTGTTGACAATTTCTTCGGCGAAGCCGTAGGTCAGAAGATTTCGCGCTAAAGATTCGTTCAAGCCGCGCGAGAGAAGATAAAACAGTTCCTCTTCTTCCAGTTGCCCGACGGTTGCGCCGTGCGAGCATTTCACGTCGTCGTTAAAGATTTCGAGCTGCGGCTTGGTATCGACGCGCGCCTCATTCGACAAAAGCAGATTTTTATTCGACTGCTGCGCGTCCGTTCCGCTCGCGTTTTCGCGGACGAAGACTTTGCCGTTGAAAACGGCGCGCGCCCTGCCGTCGACGATTCCTTTATAAGTCTGATGCGAAACGCAGTTCGGAAGCTGGTGGTCGATGACCGAATGCGTATCGGCGTGCTGCAAGCCGCCGACCATATAAAGCCCGTCGACAAAGGCTTCGCCGCCTGTCGTCAGAAATTTCACCGAAACGTCGTGACGGGAAAGACGCGCGCCGAGCGTGATATTCGTCGCGTCGTAGACCGCGCCGCGCCGGATTTCCGCGCCGCTGCTTCCGACGTGAAACGCCGAGTGGCTCTCGCGCTGGACGCGAT
Source organism: Pyrinomonadaceae bacterium (assembly GCA_035296345.1). Taxonomy (GTDB): domain Bacteria; phylum Acidobacteriota; class Blastocatellia; order Pyrinomonadales; family Pyrinomonadaceae; genus JALZHR01. The sequence goes on from DATHBC010000183.1 coordinate 613, forward strand.
AATGCTCGATTTTCGCTTCGTCGGCGAGCGAGATTTCAACGACGGCGTCGGTCAGATATTTCGTTTCTTCGCCGCGCGTGTAGGTTTCAATAATCGTCGCCTGCGCGAAAGCTTCGGCGACGATTAAAACTCTCGGAAACGCGGCTTTTCCGTCTTCGGTCAAAAACAAAAACTGGACGGGCGCTTCGACTTTCGTGTTTTTCGGAACGAACAAAAACGCGCCTTCATCAATAAAAGCCGTGTTCAGAGCGGTAAATCCGTTTTTGTCGAAATCAACGAGGCTCGCCAGTTTTGCTTTGAAAATCCCGGAAAAATTTTCATTGTTCGCGGCTTCCGAAAAGCTTAAAACCTGCGCGCCGCCGAGCGCCGAAAGATTCGACAAATTTCGGTCAAATCTTCCGTTGACGAAAACCAGGACGCTTTCTTTCGATTCATCGAAGACAAACGGCAGGATTTTATCCGGCGAGTTTAAAACGCCCGCTGCCGCAGACGATTCCGGCAGGACAAAATTTTCCTGCGCGAGCGGCGCGACATTCGTGTATTTCCATTCCTCGTTCTGCGGCGTCGGAAAGCCGTTTTCCGTGAAAAACCGGAAAGCCTTTTCGCGCAGGTCTCTGAGCCACGCGGGCTGATTCTGCCGCGACGATAGATTTTCTCTAAAATAATTGCCGTAAATTGTTTCTTCTGCTGCTGAAATCATTTTATAAATCTCTGTTATCCTTAAATCCAGCGGCGCACGCGGCGGCGATATTCAAGGTATTTTTCGCCGTGCGCGCCGCTTAAAAACTCTTCTTCCAGACGCACCTGAATCTGCATTAAAACGTCGCCCAAAACCAGCGCCAGCAAAGTAACCGCATTCGGCAAAGTCAGGAAAAATCCTAAAAGCGCGAGACGCATCCCGAAAAAAATCGGGTTTCGCGAAAGGCGGAAAAGCCCGTTTTCGATGAGCTCGGTGCGATTTTTCGGGTCGATGCCGATGCGCCAGGATGCGCCCATCTGAATCTGCGCGACTGCCGTCCAAACCAGTGACGCGACGAGCAGGACGAGCCCGATTGATTTAACTATTTGATGCTCGATCCAGACGAGCGGCGCGGCGTATTGATAAAGCGGCGAAAAAAACGCGAAGACGATTATGACCGCGACAATCAAAGCGAAAGTCAGGCGAAAAACGACGCCGATAAAATCGTGCGCGTTGTCGCTTTTACCCAGAACATAAGGGTTTACGCCCGTCTGTCTCCACACCGCGACCGAGCGCCAGACGAAAGCGACGCCGAAATAGGCGACCAGATACAAGGGCAGAATTATTCGCAGAACGTCGTCCATCCGATTAATTTCCCGCCGCTTTAACCCAATCGTAGCCTTTTTCTTCGAGTTCGAGCGCGAGTTCCTTGCCGCCCTGTTTGACGATTTTTCCGTTTGCCAGCACGTGGACGAAATCCGGCGTGATGTAATTCAAAAGACGTTGATAATGCGTGACCAGAATTATCGCTTTTTCCGCGTCTCTCAATTTATTGACACCGCCGGCGACGATTCTCAGAGCGTCGATGTCCAGCCCGGAATCGGTTTCGTCCAAAACGGCGAGCTTCGGCTCTAAAACCGCCATCTGCAAAATCTCGTTGCGCTTTTTTTCGCCGCCGGAAAAGCCTTCATTCACGGAACGCTTGAAAAAATCCGAGCTCATTTCGACGACTTTCGCTTTTTCTTTCAGGTAATCGTTGAATTCGAGCGGGTCTAGTTCTTCCTGCCCGAGATGCTTCATTTTCTCGTTGTAAGCCAGACGCAGGAATTGCGAATTCGACACGCCCGGAACTTCGACCGGATATTGAAAGGCGAGAAAAACGCCTTCGCGCGCGCGTTCGTCCGGCTCCAATTCGAGCAGATTCCTGCCTTCGTAGATGACCTCGCCCTGCAAAACTTCATAACCGGGATGACCCGCCAGAACTTTCGCCAGCGTCGATTTACCGGAACCGTTCGGTCCCATAATCGCGTGAACTTCGCCTTTGTTGATTTGCAGATTCAAGCCTTTTAAAATTTCCCTGCCTTCGATTCCGGCGTGTAAATTTTTGATTTCCAATAACATAATTTTATTACCCAACTTTCTTAAACGTTTCGGGAATTTGTTTCAGTTTCTCTTCGCTCTGCACGTAGGATTCGAGATAACCGCAACGGCGCAGGCGTAAATCTCCGGCAAAGTTCTGGAAAACATCGAAATCGGAACGTTCAGCCCTTAAGCTCCGTCTCTTTGCCTGTAAACTTCACGCTCGCCGCATTTCGGACAAATTCCGTCTTTCATAAATTCTTCTAAACTTCCGCCAGCGCGGCTTGCGTTTTCGGCGCGTAAAGCCGCGTCAGGTTTTC